>CACZWA010000004.1:37148-42153 GCA_902784685.1 uncultured Ruminococcus sp. | reverse complement strand
TATCCGTTTTCTTCAAGGGAGGAGTTTTGGGCATTTTGGTCGAGGAATATTTACCTTAACCGCTATACGGAAAGAGATAACGGAACCTATAAAATGCTTTTAGACCTTTTTGATTATAAGGTTACACCACTGCTTGCTTTCCGTCCTTTAAATCTCTACCGTACAAAAGTACTTAGGCGAGTTTTAAAGGACGAAATATACCTTCGTTTCTCAGCCTCTGCTTAAGCTTACTGTTTCAGTAATCTTACAATTGCGTGAAGAAGCTCGCCGTCCTCCGATTTTATTGTCACGATATATTCTTCATCGGTTTCTTTAACGAGGCATTTCAGCGTTTCACCGTTTTTTACCTCTTTTTTGTAAAGAATTTCAAAGTGGTCGGGCTGCGGAATTTCTTTGCCGATTGCCATGTGAGCAAGAGTGAGATAGTGCGTATTGTTCATATGGTAGTTCATATCAATCCAGTCGGACTGAACTTTGTGAAAATACACGCTGTCCGCACTGCTCGGCTCTTTGAGCTTAACGTTTATGCCGCTCTCATAGTTTGAATACTCGCCCCTGCCGTATTTTTCGGAAAGCTCGTCGGAGCAGCTGCACGGCTCGCCTTTTTCAACGTTGACCTGCACCCATTTTGAAATAGCTTTAACAAGTACCTCGCCGCTTTCGCTCAAAAGCTCAAATTCACGCTCCGAGTAAAAACGCCTTATCGAGCGAACCCATGTTTTTGCGATGACCTCCTCGGCATATTCGGGTCTGCGTATGACGTCAACCTTCCATGCAAGCAGAAGCCATGTCGTATGAGTACGTTCATATGTATCTCTAAGTCCGTCGCCGCAGAGATTGGCGTGAATCCCTGCCATGTTCTCAAAAAAAGTAAGAATTTTTGTGTTCTTTGCCTGTAATTTTTTGTCAATATCTTTAAATCCTATATAAAAATTATGCGTAATATTCATTTGCAGTCTCCTAAGATAAAATGTTTAATAAGCTCCTTAACGGCAGTAATATCTTCATTTTTCACAAGCTCGTGCGGCAAGTGGCGATACCTTACGGGAATACATACCGCCGCCGCTTTTGTGCCGCCTGCCGAGCTTTGCATAAGCGGAGCTTCGGTTTGCTGTTCGTTAAAAGCCGCAAGCTGATACGGAACGGAGTTTTTTTCGCATATATCACGGAGCGTAGTCACAAGAGAGGGACTTAATACGCTTCGTGCATCTTTAAGAGCGATTACAGCGCCGCCGCCGAGCTTTATCTCGCCTTTGCCGCCCGGAATATCGTCTGCATTTGCGGCGCAAAGAGATATTGCAATTTCGGGCATAACGGCGTTTATAACGGGTGTAATTCCCCTGAAACCGACTTCTTTTTGTACGGTAAATGCAAAATATAAATCATATGCCTCATTTTTAATCTCTTTGGCAAGCTCCGTAAGAAGCAAAGCGCAAAGAAGCGGAGATTTTTTTGAAAACGGCTCTGCGTATGTTTTGTCTGGGCAGAAAACCGCCATATCACTTATTGAAATATGTTTTTCGGCTTCTTCCTTTGAAGAAAATCCGCAGTCTATAAAAAGGTCGGCAGTTTTAAGGTTTGACAGGTCTTTGCCTTTTTCAAAGCAGATAACGCCGATTGTTCCGTTACGGAAAACCACCTTTGAGTGAATAAGCTCATTCGGGCTTAAAGCTCCCGCAAGCGCAAAACGCAGAAAGCCGCTGTCATCTATATGAGTTACCATAAAACCGATTTCGTCAAGGTTTGCCGAAATAAGCAATTTAGCGCCTTTACCGCCGATATGAGCTATAACGTTGCCCATGGCGTCAAAATGAACGTCGGGTACATTTTCAAGATTTTTTATGATATATTCTGCGGCCTCTTTTTCGAGAGCGGGCGGAGAAAAAACAGCGCTCTGTTTGTTTAGCATATTTCATCAATCCTTTCACAAATCAAAATTGCGAGGCTCCTCACGGCCTTAAAATCTTTCTTTGAAATAACGCACCCAGGTGAGTGAAGATACCTGCAAGGAGCGGCAATGGCAAGCGTTTTACAGCCGTTTGAGGCTATCTGAATACGTCCTGCGTCGTTGCCGCCGCTTCCCGTGCGTTTGTATTGAAACGGAATTTTATTTTTTTCAGCCAATGTTTTTGCAAAATTCAAAAAATCACGGTTTGCGAGGGAGGAGCGTTCCATAACCGAAAAAACCGCTCCTTTTCCTGCGTCGGTTACTGTAAGATGCCGGGGAGTTTTACTGCTGTCGGCGCATATTGTGCCTTCCACGATTAAAGCATAATCGGGTTTTACCTGCTCTGCCGCAACAGCCGCGCCACGGCAACCGATTTCCTCCTGAACGCTGAAAACGGCGTAAAAATCGTAAGCAGGCACAGCGGTTTTGAGCATTTCAATAAGTACCGCTACGCCCAGCCTGTCATCGAGCGCTTTTGCCTTAATAAAGCCCTGACCGAACTCCTCATAATCGCTCTCAAAGCAGATGTAGTCGCCTTTTTCGGCAAGCATTTCCGCCTCTTTTTTTGTGTTTGCTCCAATATCTATAAGCATATCGTGCATTTTTGTTACGGTTTCACGTTCTTGCCTTGAACTTAAATGTATCGGCGAAACAGCAATAACTCCGGGTACTCGCTTATTGCCTACAATAACACGTTTGCCGGGTAGTATTCTGTCGTCAATGCCGCCTATTTCGTCAAATTTAAGTCGCCCCTGCTCCGTTATGCCCGTAACAATAAGCCCGACTTCGTCCATATGTGCGTCCGCCATAAACTTTTTTTCAGAGCTTCTGCCTTTTTTAAAAGCAATAATATTCCCCATTTTATCGACCTTTATGCTGTCGCAAAAAGGGGTTATTTCGCTTAAAACAATATCTCTTACCTCGTCCTCAAATCCGCTCGGAGAAAAGGCGTCGGTGAGCTTTTTAAGATTATACATTTTCTATAAATCCCTCATTTCAAAGCCTTCGGCAAATGCGCCGATAAGCTCCGCAAGCTTGTCCAAATCGTGAAGATTTACGGTTTCTATACAGCTGTGCATATATTTAAGCGGAAAAGACACAAGCACGCAAGGAATACCGCTGCGCACGGTTTCAATAACAAAAGCGTCGGTGCCGTTGTCGCCGCCTTCAACTTCAATCTGATACGGAATTTTCGCCTTTTGGGCAGTTTCCGTAAGCTTTTCGGTATAAAAACGGTTAAGGCTCGGACCTTTGCATATTACAGGGCCGCTTCCTGCCTCGTTTTCCGTTTTGCCCTCACATTCGGGCGTTTTTGCAAAGGTTGCATCAACCACAACCGCAATGTCGGGCCGTGCCTTATAAGCTCCTGTTTTTCCGCCGGAACGCCGCTGTTCTTCGCAGGCGGACAGCATTATGCAAATGTTGTTTTTGAGTTTTTTATCTTTCAGCTTTTCCGCCGCTTTGAGGACGGCATAACAGCCCGCCCTGTTGTCAAGCCCACGGGCAGATATTCCGCCGCCGAAAAATTTCACGGTATTTTTAAAAGATATTGCTTGACCGATACTTACATATTTTTCAAGATCTTCCTTTTTTGTTCCGGTATCAATAACAAGGTTTTCGGTTTTTTCGGGCTTTTCAAATTCCTCTGCGGTTAAAATATGCGGCGGTCTTAAACCAATAATGCCGTAAAAGTCTTTGCCGCTGCCGTGGATTATGACCTCCTCGCCCGGAAGAAGCCGTGAGTCCACTCCGCCTATCGGCTCAAAGCCTATAAAGCCGTTTTCGCTTATATCACGCACCATAAGCCCGATTATGTCATAATGCGCCGTCAGCATAACCGTTGGCGCATTATCGTTTTCGGAGCGGATAAACCCGAAAAGGTTGCCCATGGCGTCCTCCTCGCAGTTTCCGCAAATATTTTTTAATAAATTTTTGAGTTCTGCGTTGCTTTCTTTTTCAAAGCCCGATACGCAGGTTAAATTAAGCAGGCTTTTTAAAAGCTCCAATTTGTTTTCCTCCCGTTCAGAGTTCGTTTACCAGCTTTTTAAAGAGATTTCCACGTTCTTCAAAGTTATTGAACATATCAAAGCTTGTGCTTGCGGGTGAAAGCAATACAACGTCGCCGTTTTCTGCCTTTTCGCTTGCAAGCTTAACCGCTTGCTCGTATGTGGTTGCCCTTAAAATTTCGGGAATATCGCCGCCCGAATGTCTTACGGCTTCTTCGATTTTGTCGGAGGTTTTGCCGATTAAAATAAGAGTTTTAACATGGTCGCAAATAGGTTTTCCGACTTCGTCATACGGCAAACCCTTATCTTTGCCGCCTGCAATGAGAACAACGTTTTTATCAAAAACCGCAAGAGTGTTTTTGGTTCTGTTGGGGCTTGAATCTATCGAGCTGTTGTAATATTTAACGCCGCCAAGCGTTCTTACAAGCTCAATTCTGTGTTCAACGCCGTTAAAGTTTTCTGCGACAAAGTTAATGTCCTCTTTGCTGACATAGCCGTGGCAAGCGGCAATGGCGGTCATATAGTTATAAACATTGTGTCTGCCGACAATTCTTATGCGCTCCGTATCGAGAATTTCTTCTCCGTACATACAAATAACGCCTTTGTTAAGGCAAACATCGGCTTTTTTCTCCATAGAAAAGCTTATGGTTTCGCCTGCGGCGCTTTCCCCGATTTCGCTTGTCAGCTCGTTATCGAGGTTGACAATAAATCTATCGGCTTTACCTTGATAACGCATAATATTTTTCTTTGCGTCTATATATTCGTTATAGTCTTTGTGCCAATCGAGGTGGTTTGGCGTTATATTGGTAATTACCGCAATTTTCGGGCTGTGAGTCATATCAAAAAGCTGAAAGCTCGAAAGCTCGACAATAACCTTATCCTCCGGGCGGATTTTTTCAATATCGCCTATGAGCGGTCTGCCTATGTTTCCGCCGAGGTGGCAGGTGAAGCCCGCTTTTTTAAGCATTTCGCATACAAGCGTTGTTGTTGTGGTTTTGCCGTCGCTTCCCGTGATGCCGAAAATTTCGCAGGGGCAAAGCTCAAAAAACAA
>CACZWA010000004.1:0-37093 GCA_902784685.1 uncultured Ruminococcus sp. | reverse complement strand
AAAAAACAAATCCATCTCCGAGGTTATTTTTGCTCCGCTTTTTTTCAGCTTTTCAAGCTGCAAAAGGTCGGGACGTATTCCCGGAGTATGGAAAACAATATCGGCTTCCAATCCGTCAAGATAGCTTTCGCCGAGCTTAACCTCTGCTCCGAGAGTTTTAAGCGTTTCAAGCGCCTCGCCTATATTCTCACGTCTGTCGCAGGCGGTAATATCCGCCCCAAAGCGTGAAAGCAGGAAAATAAGCGGCATATTGCTTCTTCCAAGCCCTATAACGCAGACTTTTTTGCCCTTTATGTAGTTTTTATATTCCTCAAGATTCAAAGCTGTTCCTCCCGACAAACCTTAAAATTGATTAAGGTAGTTTTTAACAATTTCTTCAAGCAAATCATCACGCTGAATTTGAGTAATAAGCGCTCTTGCTCCTTCATGACTTGTTATATAAGTCGGGTCGCCTGAAATTATATACCCAACCATCTGGTTTACCGGGTTGTAGCCTTTCTCTTTAAGAGCGGCATAGACCTTTTCAACCACGCCTTTGATAATTTCCGCTTTGTTCTGGTCGCCTTTAAAAATGAATGTGTCCTGAGATGCCATAATTTTTTCCTCCTTTATTCGTGCTCGTGCGTGAAGTACCCTTTAAGGTCAACCTTTGCAAGGTAGCCGTCTTTTTTCGGAACAGGGCCTTCGTCGCAGGGAACGAATTTCATTCTTTCGCATAGTTTTTCATATTCTTTAAGATTTATATATACATAGCGTATTCCGTGCAAATCGAGAAAATTGAGCGCACTCGCAAGAGTTACATACTGCATTTCCTCGCTGTCTGTTTTAAGAGCCTCTATAAAGCCGCCGCCCGGAGCAATGTTAAACTCAACCGCTCCTGTAAGCTTCTGCTCGTAAAGGAGCATTACAAGCCCTTTTATTTTTTTATCCAAATACAGCTCCGCTTCGGGAATTTGTTCGGGAGTTGCAAGCTTTATGCTGAACATTTTTATTTTCCTGCCTTTCCTTTTGTAAGCAAATCTATCTCTGCGGCTTTAAGGTGGCGCCACTTTCCTTCGGGAAGATTTCCGAGCATTACTGCGCCTATCTGCACACGTTTAAGCCTTAAAACAGGGTATCCCACGGCTTCAAGCATACGGCGCACCTGCCTTTTTCTGCCCTCGCCGATAGTAATTTTAACGGTGGATTCTCTCTCTGTGCCGCTTATTATTTCCGCTTCGGCAGGTCTTGTGAAATAGTCGCCTATATCAACGCCCGATTTAAGCTTTTTAATTGCCGATATGGAAATCAGCCCTTTAACGTTTGCAATATATGTTTTTTTCAGGTTTCCGCCGGGGTGCATTATGGCATTTGCAAAATTTCCGTCATTTGAAAGAAGCAACAGCCCCTGGGTATCATAGTCAAGCCTTCCGACAGGATAAATTCTTGCATGAACGTCACTTGTAAGCTCCATAACTGTCGGGCGGTCAAAGTCGTCCGAGGTTGTCGTTATGTATCCGGCAGGCTTGTTAAGCATAATATAATACTTTTTTGCCTCCGGCTTTATGAGCGTACCGTCAACCTCGATTTCGTCCGCTTCGGGGTTTATTTTAACGCCCATTTCGGTAACGGCAAGTCCGTTTACCTTAACTCTGCCGCACCGTATAAGCTCCTCGGCTTTGCGTCTTGAGGTAATGCCGCTTTCCGCAATATATTTCTGTAAGCGTATAAGTTCCATATGTTAAATCATACCTTTATATCATTTGTATTTATCTTTTTCTGAAAAAGTTCACTATCCGCCAAAAAAAGTTCGGGCTTTTTGCCTTATCCGCACCGCTTGCGGCAACAAGGCTCGTTTCACCGATAATTTCGTCCCCTTCGGCAAAGGTTACGGAGCCGATTTTTTGCCCTGCTTTAACAGGAGTTGCCGCCGTAAACTCTCACACAGCCAAAGCCCTGCCCTTTTGCCGCAAGGTTTTTAAGCTCGTAGTTATCAAAAGCGTAGTCAAACATAGCCATATGGTCATTCCAGTCGTCACGGTCAAAAAGCGTTACGGTTATAACTCTCATACCGTTTCGGGTGGCAGAACCGACAAGCGTTCTGCCCGTTTCGGGGGTATAACCCGTTTTAACGCCTTCTGCGCCCTCATAAAAGCGCAATAGCTTATTGTTGTTTGTTACAAGCTTGGTTTCGATATTGTCGTCAATCTTGTACGAGGTCGAGCCTACCATATCGGCAAAGCCGTCAAGCGTAAAGCCGTAGCGTGCAATTTGCGCAAGGTCATAAGCTGTTGTGTAATGCCCTTCTTCGTATAATCCGTGAGGATTTTTAAAGGCGGTATCTTTAAGCCCCAAATCCTTTGCTTTTTGCGTCATAAGCTCGGCAAATTCCTCAATGCTCGGACTTATGTGAAGCGCAACCGCCGCCGCTCCGTCGTTTCCCGAACGGAGAAGCATACCGTAAAGCAGGTTTTTTAAAGAAATTTTATCACCTGCTTTAAGATACAGGCTTGAGCCTTCAATGCCCTCGGCACGTTTGTCAACCGTTACCGTATCTGAAAGATTTCCTCTTTCAAGCGCAACAATCGCCGTCATAATTTTAGTTGTGCTTGCCATACCTCTGCGCTCGTAAGCGTTTTTTTCGAGGAGAACACGTCCGCTTGCGGCGTCAATCAATACTGCGCTTTCGGCGCTTAAATCTGTTGCCGTGGCGCTCATTACGGTAAACAGGCAGATTATAACTGCGGCAGATAAAATTCTGTAAAGCTTCAAAAAATCACGTCCTATAACATTGTTATTCACTATATACTATGTTATAAAACATATTTAATATTACTCGGATTTCAGCTCTGTTTTGTCGGTATAGGATTTTACAATGCCGTTAAGCTTATCAACCATAGGCGGTACCATATCAATAACTTTTTCAACGGTAGTCTGCTCGGATACCATAGGCACAATGCGCACGTTTCCTTCTTTAAGCACCATAAAGCCCATCGGCTCAATGGAAAGACCGCCGCCGCTTCCGCCGCCGAAAGGATATTCCTCTTTTATGGCGGATTTTGTCGGAATTTCAACGCCTGTTGCGCCAAAACCGCAGGTTACCTTTGTTACGGGAATTATAACGCTTCCGTCGGGAGCGTTAACCTCGTTTCCGACAACTGTGCTTACCTTTACTACCTCTTTTATGGAATCCATCATAGTGCCAATCATTTCGTTTATACTGCCTTTGCTCATGCTTTTTCACGGCTCCTTTCCTTCTCTTTGTCTTTTTTAATGCAGTGAAGCAGTTCATGCACCGCTTCACGCAGGTCTTTGTTTCTAATATACGCCCAAACAAGGCATATTATAAGGAATATCGGTCTTAGTCTAACCCAGGTTATGTTTTTTATGCTTATTCCGTCGTTTGCCACAAAATCGGGAGTTACACGGACTTTGTATTCGTCTGTTTTAAAACAGCAGACAATTGTCGTAACTGCCGATATGAGCGCTCCCGAAATTATGCCGTAAGTCGTGCCGTTTTTCATGGGGTCGCTTAATGCGACTTTGCACCATACGCACTCCTTTTTAAACTCCAGCACCTTTCTCGGAAGCCATTTAAGCTGAACGGCAAGGTTTGCAGATGCTTTTATAAGGTCTACCGTTTCGCCAACGGATTTTTTTTCTTTTTTGTTATCTTCTTTATTATCTTCTTTTTCCTGCTCTTTTTTTACTTTTTTGTCGTCCTTTTTCTTATCTTTTCCGCCTATGCTTTTAACAAAAAGACCGTAGGTGAGCTTGCCGTTAAACTTAAAGCCGTCTTTTTTTGTGTAAAGCAGCTCAGCATAAAAACCGATTTTAACAGTCAAAATCAGTATTACAAGAACAAGAAGGGCAAGCAAAGCTATTAAAAACCACTTGATTACGCCAAGCAAAATGCTCATTGTTCATCAGCCTTTTCGGATTTTTCTTCCTTGCCGCTTTCGTAAAACATGGACTGAAGCGGCAGGGTATGTAAATCGGGCAGTTCGGAAATATCGCTTAAACCGAATGCACGGAGAAAAACGTCTGTTGTGCGGTAAAGAAGCGGTTTTCCGGGTGTTTCAAGCCTTCCGCATTCCTCAACCAAACCTCTTTCCACAAGGCGGCTGAGCGCACCGTCGCTGTTAACGCCTCTCACAAACTCAATGGTTGAGCGTGTTACGGGCTGATTATACGCCACAATCGAAAGAGTTTCAAGAGCGGCATTTGAAAGCCCGCTCTGTCTTCTCGGCTCGATAAGCTTTACAATATAGTCGTAATAAAGCTCGTTTGAGCATAGGTAATATCTGTCCGCAACTCGCTTTATGCGAATACCTCTTTTTTCGTTATCCCATTTTGCGGCAACAGCGTCCGCAATTTCCTCAACATTTTCTTTTTCGAGTATATTTTTAAGCTCTTCGGTTGTTACAGGGTCGCCCGAAGCAAAAAGCACAGCTTCGATAATTCTTTCCGCTTCTTTTAAATCCATTTATCAATCACTCCAAAAATCTATCCCATTTTTTCCATTTCTTCATCACTCGGAATTTCTCCGCTTAAAGTGAGAAGCATATCGGCGCTTTCGCCGCTTACCGACATATTTCCCCTTCTCATAAGTTCAAGCACGGCAAGAAAAGTCGATACCGCCTCGGCGCGGTTTATGACATCTGCAAAAAGCGCCGAAAAGGAAAGACTTTTTCTGCCCGAAAATCTTCTGTATATGTGATATATCCTGGTTTTTACGGGTACAGTTTCTCTTTTAACTATTGTTTCAAGAGCTTCACGCTTTATTTTGTAGCTGTCACGCTCTTTTTGACGTTCCATAACGCTTTCAAATGCCGCAAAAAGCTTTGAAAGCGGCAATTTTTCGTCAAACTCTTTAACCTTTGGAAGCTCTATTTTTTCAGCTCCTCTGTAAAATACAAGAGCGTCCGAAAATTGCTTTGACGAAAGAAAAGAGGAAGCTTCTTTGTATTTTGCATATTCGATAAGCCTGTCCACAAGCTCAGACCTGGGGTCGCCCTCGTCCTCTTTTTCACCGCTGCCGGGCAGAAGCATTTTCGACTTTATAAGCAGAAGCTGCGCCGCAAGAACAAGAAACTCGCCCGTGCCCTCCATATCTATCTCCTGAAGGCGCTCGACATATTCTATATATTGTGCCGTAATTTCGGCAATCGGTATATCGTATATGCTCACTTTGTTTTTGTGAAGAAGCTGAAGCAAAAGGTCAAGCGGTCCTTCAAAAGTGAGGTTATCAAGCTTAAAATTCATTTTCCGCTCCTGTTATGCAATAAAATTTATTATGCCCGAAACAATGCTGTTGAGCCATCTCATAACTATATAGCTGAACCCTCTTATAATAGGGCCCAAAAGCCCGATATAAAGAAGAATAAAAAGCACAATTTGTATGTACGGTTCATAGCTGTACACTTTGTATTGAAGCCTTGACGGCAAAAGCGATATTACAACCTTTGAGCCGTCAAGCGGCGGAATGGGCAAAAGGTTAAACGCCGCAAGCGTAACGTTAAGCACAACGGCAGTTTCGAGATATTCAATAAAAAAGCCTTGCGCATCGCCGGTTTTAAACCATATGAGCGCATAAAAAACATAGCTCACAAGCGCTATAAGAATATTTGACAGCGGACCTGCAATTGCCACCAAAATTGGTCCAAGCCTTCTGTACCTAAGCCGTGAAAAATTAACCGGCACAGGCTTTGCCCAGCCGAAGCCGAAAAACATCATGGCAACAGTGCCGACAATATCAAGATGAGCCGCAGGGTTTAAAGTCAGCCTTCCCATATCTTTTGCGGTTGTGTCGCCGAGCTTATACGCCGCAAAACCGTGCGACAGCTCATGAACAGACAAAGACAGCAAAATTATGGGAAGAAGATATATTTTAGATAGCAGACTGTTTAACATAACTGTTGAATTTTAGCATACCTTTCCTGTTTATTAAATATAATTGTACATTATATATTTTATTATATTTTAGCCAAAAAGTCAAGGGTTATTACCCAAAAACAGGAAAAGGAGGATAAATTTTTAATAAAATTTCCCTAAGCGTCAAAAAACACTTGTATCTTACAAAAATATGTGTTATAATATAATTATGGTAAAATTGAGAATATTTTACATAATGCAAAGCTGAGGGGGAAAGAAGATGCCGGCAGAAGACAAAAGCAGAGTAACCGTGACTATTGACGGACGGGAATATACTATTTTGGGAAGCGAAACGGAGGAATATATCCGAAAAATTGCCGACCATGTGGACAAGACTATTTCGGCGGCTTCGGGACTTGCCATAAGCTCATCTATGAAGCTTGTGCTTGCGGCGCTTAACCTTGCCGATGAGTCCGAAAAAAAGAACGAAAAAATCTCCGAGCTTGAACAGCTTCTTTCCGTTTCCGAAGAAAAAAACAGGCTTTTGCAGAATAATCTTAACTCTATGCGCGCCGCAGGCGGCAGACATAACGGCGGTGCGGACACGCATGGATAATAGCTTTAAAAACAGACGCAAGCCTGAACTTCTCGCTCCGGCAGGAGGTGCCTCAAGCGCCCGTGCGGCGGTTCAAAGCGGCGCAGACTGCGTTTATCTCGGCTTGCCGAGCTTTGGCGCAAGAAGCTATGCTGAAAACTTTACAGAAACTTCTTTTGCGGAAACGGTAGATTATTGTCATCTTCGTGGGGTTAAGGTATATGTTACTCTTAACACACTCGTTTCGGATACGGAAACAGAAGAAGCGGTAAAGCTTGCCGCTTTTGCGGCAAAGTCGGGAGCGGACGCCGTGCTGGTGCAGGATATGGGCCTGCTTGCTCTTTTAAAAAAATATTTGCCTGATTTTCCGCTTCACATAAGTACACAAGCGGCAGTAATGAACAGCGCTTCGGCGGCTTTTACGGAGAAGCTCGGCGCAAGCCGTTGTGTGGTTGCGAGAGAGCTTTCTTTTGACGAAACGGTAAGTATATGCAGAAATAATCCCGGGCTTGAAATTGAGATTTTTGTCCACGGAGCGCAGTGTTACTCGTATTCGGGATTGTGTCTTATGAGCAGTTTTTACGGTGGAAGAAGCGGCAACCGAGGCAAATGCGCAGGTCCGTGCAGATTGCCGTATAAGCTTGGTAGCGGCGACAAAAGAATTGACGAAGGCTATCTTTTAAGACCTGTTGATATGTGCCTCGGCACAGAGATTGGAAAAGTGCTTGCAAGCGGAGCGGACTGTCTGAAAATTGAGGGCAGAATGAATAGCCCCGAATACGTTGCGGCAGTTTGCACCGCATACCGAAAAGCGATAGACAGCGGAAAAAATATAGATGATGATGAGCTTGCACGTCTTGAAAGCGTTTTCAGCCGGGGCGGTTTTACCTCCGCACCTTTTGAC
Organism: uncultured Ruminococcus sp.; assembly: GCA_902784685.1. Classification (GTDB taxonomy): domain Bacteria; phylum Bacillota; class Clostridia; order RUG12999; family RUG12999; genus RUG12999. The sequence continues at coordinate 29,741 of CACZWA010000004.1, read as the reverse complement.
GGAAAACCCGACGTTATGAAGAAAGACGCTTCAAACGATGATGCATATTCAAAGCAAAATGCGGAGCTTTTGAAGGAATATGCAAAATACTCCAAAGAGGACTGCAATTTTCGCAAAACACCGGTTGAATTTGACTTTTACGCAAAACCTGAGGAAAAACCGAAATTAAGCGTAAAATGCGGAAATATTTCTTTTGATGTGCAAGGTGAAAATGCCGCTGTAAAGGCGGAAAACGCACCTTTAACCGAGGAAAGAGTACGCATTCAGCTTGAAAAAACAGGAGCGTACCCCTTTAGCGTGAGGTTTCGGACTTTAAAATTCATACCCCAAAAAACTTAAAACGCAGTAAAACAGCGGAATTTACCGCATTTGTTTTAAATAAAGAACAGCTTGACGCTGTGCGAAAGCACACGGAAATAAAAGAAATATACTTCCCTGCAAGGCTGTATTTAAAGGAAAAAGACAAAGAGAGGCTTGTGCCTGCTTTTCCGCCTGTGATTCGTGAAAAGCGGCTTGACATATATTTTAAACTTCTTGAGCAAATAAAAAAATACGGCGCAGATAAGGTGTACCTTTCAGACCTCGGACTTGCCGAAAAAGCTTTAAAGCTCGGCTTTAAGCTTATTGGAGCAGTTGATGCAAATGTTTTTAACTCTTACTCCGCCGAGGCGTTTAACGGCTTTGGTTTTGAAAGAGTAACGCTGTCGCCTGAGCTAAACCTTGCTCAGCTCGGAAAAATCAAAAGTGAAATTCCGCTTGAGGTCATAGGCTACGGCAGAATTGCGCTTATGAAAACCGCCAACTGTCCGCTTAGAGGTAAAGGCTATTGTGGTAAAAACTCTGCGGAAGCCGTACTTTCGGACCGTAAGGGCGAAAACCTCGGTCTTGTTTGCGACTGCGAGGACTGTACGGCATATATACTTAACTCACAGCCTGTTTTTATGGCGGACAAGATGTCCGAGCTTTCGGGAAAGGCGGATTTTGTGAATTTAATGTTTACGACAGAAACCGCAAAAGAGTGCGAAAAAGTGATAGACTTGTTTAAAAGTCAAAGCGAGGCGGATTTCAGCTTTACAAGAGGACATTTTTATAAAGCTGTTAAATAGAAACACGGACACGGCTGATTTTTCAGCAGAGGAAAAAGATATGACTAAATATTTTACCGTTACGGATTTTATTGTTGCGGCGCTTATTTGCCTTATTTGTGCGGCAGGGCTTGTTCTTTCGGCAGGACGCTCTTTTGCCGAAAAAATAGTAATCGAAACAAACGGCAAAATTTATGCCTCGTACAGCTTAAATTCGCTTGGGGACAAGCCGCAGGATATTGAAATAAACACGGATTTCGGTAAGAATATTTTGCGTATAGACCGTGAGGGAGCGGATATGATATATTCGGACTGCCCGAATCAGATTGACGTTAAGCATAAAAAGATTACAAAATCGGGCGAGATTATTGTCTGCGCACCGCATAGGCTCACGGTTTATATAAGCGGCAAAACGGAGACCGACGCCGTGAGCAGATAGAGGAAAGCAAAATGAACAACAAATACATAAAGCTCGGTATCTTTACAGCGCTTGCAATGGCTTTACAATGGGCGGAAACGTTAATTCCGTCAGGCTTTACCGTGCCGGGCGGCAAGCTCGGACTTGCAAATATAATAACCATGCTTGTTATGCAGCTTTTCGGTACGGCATCCGCTCTTGCCGTAACCGTGGTAAGATGTCTTCTTGCGGCGGCAATTTACGGCGGCGCAATGTCGCTTCCGTACTCGCTTTGCGGCGGAATAGCCGCTCTTGCGGCAATGAGCCTTGCGGGGAAAATACCGAAAATAAGCCTTACGGGAACGGCAATTTTGGGAGCATTTGCGCATAATTTTGCGCAGGTTGCGGTATCGTGCATTATTATGAGTAATATATACATTATAAATTATCTTTGGATTTTGGGTTTTGTTTCGGTTGGCGCAGGGGCTTTTACGGGGATTTGCGCCACGCTCTGCCTTAAAAAACTTAAATTCCTTAAATGAAGGTGATTGTTTTTGAAATTACAGGTTATTTTGGCGTCCGCATCGCCCAGGCGAAGGACAATTTTTAAAGACCTTAATATAGATGCGGAAATAATTCTTCCGAATGTAGACGAAAATATTGAAAAAGAAGGCGTGCCTCCCGAAATTTATACTCAGGAGCTTGCGCTTTTAAAAGGAAGCGCCGCCGCAAAACAGGTTATAAGAAAAGACGGCGTTATATATTTGGTTGTTTCTGCCGATACCGTTGTTGTGTATGACGGAGAGATTATAGGAAAGCCGAAGGACCGTGAGAATGCAAAGGAAATGCTTTGCCGCTTTTCGGGGAACACCCATGAGGTTGTAACGGGAATATGCCTTTGGAAGCTCGACGGCAAAAATGACCGTTGCGCCTGCGCTTTTTGTAAAACAAAGGTTAAGTTTAAAAACCTGTCGGAAAGCGAAATAGAAAGCTATCTGGATACAGGCGAATATAAAGACAAAGCCGGAGCTTACGGAATACAGGGGCATGGCGGAGCTTTTGCGGAGAAAATCGACGGAGATTATTTTAATGTTGTCGGTTTTCCGACCGAAACTTTTTTTAAAACGGTAAACAGCGATTTTTCGCCGGAATTATATGTTGAAAACGGAATAATAAAGGTGAACGCTGAGGAATACTTAAAAGAGCAGAGAAAGGATTGATTAAAATGCTTAAAGATATCGGAATAGACCTTGGAACGGCAAACACTCTTGTTTATGTTAAAGGAAAGGGTGTTGTTGTAAACGAACCGTCGGTTGTTGCGGTTAATCAGAATACGGGAGAGGTTTTAAGCGTGGGAAACGACGCAAAGAGCATGATAGGAAGAACGCCCGGAACCATTGACGCCGTAAGACCCATGAAAGACGGCGTTATTGCCGATTTTGATGTGACGCAGGCTATGATTAAAAAGTTTATAAGAAAGGCTATCGGCTCGGCAGGCATATTCATAAAACCGCTTGTTGTTATATGCATACCGTCCGGTGTTACCGAGGTTGAAAAAAGAGCCGTTGACGAAGCCGGTATGCAGGCAGGCGCAAAAGAGGTGTATATGATTTATGAGCCGATGAGCGCCGCAATCGGCGCAGGGCTTCCCGTTGACGAGCCGACAGGCAGTATGATTGTTGATATTGGCGGCGGTACAAGCGAGGTTGCCGTTATTTCTCTCGGCGGCATTGTAATAAGCAATTCTCTGCGTGTTGCGGGAGATACCTTTGACAGCGCAATTCTTCAATATATAAAACGAGAATTTAATCTTCAGGTTGGTGACAGAACGGCCGAGGATATAAAAATCCAGATAGGCAGTGCGTATCCGTATGAAGGCGAAGGCGTAATGCAGATTAAAGGAAGAGACCTTATTTCGGGACTTCCCCGCCATGTCGAGATAAGAGCGGACCAGGTAAGAGAAGCTCTTGCAGAACCGATTTACAATATTATAGACTGCATTAAAAGCACGCTCGAAAAAACTCCGCCGGAGCTTGCCGCAGATATTATGGACAGAGGTATTATGCTTGCGGGCGGCGGCGCGCTTCTTCGGGGACTTGATAAAATAATAGAGCTTGAAACCGATATTAAAGTAAATATTGCCGAAAATCCCTTAAACGGTGTTATAGACGGAATAGGAAAACTTCTTGAGGGCGAGGAAAGACCGATGCTTCGGAAAATCCTTGAAAAGAGCGGCAGACCAAGATAAAAGGAATGACTGCAAATGTGGAATTTTATTAACCGCAATTATTGGAATGTGGTAATCGTTTCCGCCGTCGTGCTTGCGCTTATATGCAGTGTGGCGGTTATAGCAAGAGGTGACGGAACGGAAGCTTCCGGGCTTACAAATGTCGTAAACGTCATTGTCACGCCCATAAAATCCGTTTTCGGAGCGGTAACAGGCGGTATCGGCAATTTTTTTGAAGATTTGTCACAAAGTAAATCTGCCGTGAAAGAAAATAAACAGCTTAAAAAACAGATAAAACAGCTCGAAAACGAAAACGAAAGGCTTGATGAGCTTAAAAACGAAAATGACAGGCTTCGGAAAATGCTTGACCTTAAAGATAGGCAGGATAACTATACAACGGTTGCCTGCGAGGTTGTCGGAAGGTCGTTTTCAACATGGAACAACGAGTTTGTCGTGAATAAAGGTACGGCGGACGGTATAGATGTCGGCAACGTTGTCACGGACAGCGGCGGTCTTGTCGGAAGCGTTACTATGGCAGGCACAAACTGGGCAAGAGTAACAACAGTTTTAGACAGCTATTCAAGCGTCAGCGCAAACGTTATACGCTCGGGCGAGTGCGGTATAGTGGAGGGTGATATAAAGCTTGCCTCATCGGGTGAATGCGCCTTTAACTATACTGTAAAGGATGCAGATATTTCAATCGGCGACACGTTGGAAACATCGGGTCTTGGAAATATGTACCCGAAGGGAATCATAATCGGCAAGGTAAAAACCGTTGAAGCCGTTTCGGGGCAGATAACAAAAAAAATAACCGTTGATGTTGCGGTAGATATTTATAATCTTAAAGAAGTTACGGTAATCACATCATTTTAAAGATTACGGAAGGGAGGGGACATGACAATATTTCTTAATTTTCTTATATTTGCGTTTTCGTATTTGTTCGACAGCGCAAAGGCATTTGAGTTTATTTCGGTATTTGGTGTAATGCCGCAATTTGTTCTTGTTGCCCTCATATGCTTCTGCATTTTTTACGGCAAAGAAAGAGGACTTGTTATGGCGGTATGTATGGGCTTTGTTACGGATTTTATTTCGGCAAGTCCCATTGGGGCGCACGCATTGGTTTATCTTGCAATAAGTGTGCTTTGCGGAATTACATACGAAACAATACTTGAAAAAAACTATTTTTCGGCGGCTGTGACCGTGTTTGCCTTAAGCTTCGGATATAATATTGTAACCTACATTTTTCAGATATTTATGGGCAGTGAAGCGGGTTTTTGGTACTCGCTTGTACGGTACATACTTCCGGGCTGTGTTTATAACACGGTTATATCCCCGCTTCTTTACCTTTTAATCGGAAAGGTGCATGACCGAAATGAAAGAATTTTTTAAAAACAGAGTCAATATTATAGGGCTTTTCGGCGCTGTTCTTGCGACTGTGCTTTTGCTCCGTGCCGTTAACCTTCAGGTTGTTAACGGCAAGTATTATTCGGCAATAAGCAGCAGCAGAGGGTATTCCTCGAAAACGCTCGACGCACCGAGAGGGGAAATAGCCGATAAATACGGAAGAATTATCGCAACAAACAAAACAATAGAAACGGTTTTTATAGAAGATGTGGGACTTAATGATGAAGAGCTTAATAATGCGCTTTCGGAGCTTATTTTGCTTGCGGAGCGTATCGAAAAGCCGTATTCTGATTCTCTTCCGATAACTTTAGCAAAGCCGTATGAATTTACGTTTGAGTCTGCGGAAGCGGAGCAGAAATGGAAGGACAACTTTAAATTTGACGAGGACGAAACAGCCGCACAGGTTTTTGATTTTCTTAAAGATAAATATGAAATAAAAGACGATTTCGGCGAAGCGCTTGTCAGAAAAATTATGGGACTTCGCTTTGATATGAAACGCAGTAATTTCAGTAAAAGCACGCCTTTTGAATTTGTGCGTGACGTTGATATAAGCGTTATTTCCGAGCTTAAAGAGAACAGGCGAAAATATCCATGCATAAGCGTTGATGTTGTTCCGGTGAGAGATTATCCGCTTGGAAACACGGCTTCGCATATGATGGGATATATCGGACTTATAAACGAAGAAGAATATTCTGAGCTTAAAGGCAAGGGCTACGGTATGCAGGATTATGTCGGTAAGACAGGTCTTGAAAAATATCTTGAGTCCGACCTTAAAGGGGTAGACGGCAAAACAGGCATTACGATTGATGTAAACGGGCAAACCACGGTTGTAAACGAGGATGTGCCGGCAGTGCCCGGAAACCGTGTTATGCTTACGATTGATATTGATATGCAAACGGCGGCGGAAAGTGCGCTTGCCGAGGCAATAGCCCGGATACGGGAAAAAGAAGGAGCGAATTTCATAGGCGGCGGTGCGGCGGTTGCGGTTGACGTAAACTCAGGAGCAGTGTTGGCTTTTGCAAGCTGCCCCGATTATAACCCTGCGACTTTCAGCAAGGATTATAATGCGCTTATTGAAGATAAAAACAAGCCTCTTTATAACAGAGCAACAGTAGGAACATATTCTCCCGGTTCAACCTTCAAGCCGCTTGTGGCGCTTGCTGGACTTAATGAGGGTGTTATTAGTGCGCATGAGCATATCGAGTGTACCGGTCAGTACCAATATTACGCTCCCGATTATACCCCGTCATGCTGGATTTACGGCTATTACGGCAGAAATCACGGCGAACTTGACGTTGTGGGCGCACTTGAAAATTCATGTAACATTTTTTTCTTTGAAACCGGCAGAAGGCTTAAAATAAAAAAAATTAACGAGTATGCAAAAATGTTCGGCTTCGGCAAGGAAACAGGTATAGAAATAGGCGGAGAATCCGCAGGCGTTGTTGCAGGACCCGAAGAACGTGAGGCTTCGGGAGGCGACTGGTATCCTGCCGATACAATTCAGGCGGCAATAGGACAGTCTGATAATAAATTTACCATATTACAGCTTGCAAACTACTGCGCCGCTCTTGCAAACAAGGGAACGCTTTATAAACCGTACCTTGTTGATACCGTTATTTCGGGCGAAACAGGGCATAAAATAAAAAAATCAGCTCCGCAGATTGTGAGAAAAATTGATATAGACGATAAATATTGGAATATTGTTCACGCAGGTATGCTTGCCGTTACAACAGAAGGAAGTACCTCCTCCGTGTTTGAGGACGCTCCTTACAGAGTTGGCGGAAAAACAGGCACAGCGCAGACAAGCAGCAGTAAAAACGACAGCTTGTTTATTGCTTATGCGCCTTATGACAACCCGAAAATTGCCGTTGCCTGCATAATAGAAAACGGCGGTATTTTGGGCGAGGGCAATCAGGTCGTCGGAGTTGCGAGAAAAATACTCGACAGCTATCTTGTAAGCGACAACGAGGCTGCAGAAAGCAATGCGGTTGAATACAACAAAATTTTAAGATAGAAAAAATATTACCTTTATCACAAAAAATATGGGAGGAAATATAAATGGAATGTTGCAGAATAAAAGGAATTAAAAACGGATTTAAAATTGTTGTTTCCGAGGATGCGGAGTTTGAGGAGCTTAAAAAAGAAATAGAAGAAAAAGTTGGAAACACGCTTGAACTCTTTAAACTTAAAAAAGAGCTTGTTGTTGAAATAGAGCGTGGAAATCTCACTCACGAAAATAAATGCGAGATTAACAAAATGCTTCTTGAAATGCTTGATTATAAAGCGGTTATAAGCTTTATAGACGAGCGTGAAATCGAAAGGCGAAACGCCGAGAAAAAAGAAACAATATACCACGAGGGCACTTTAAGGTCGGGGCAAAACATTGCTTCCGAGGGACATCTTATAGTGCTTGGTGACGTAAATCCGGGCGCTGAAATTTCGGCGGCAGGAAATATTGTTGTTCTCGGTCAGCTCAAAGGCGTTGCGCACGCAGGTATGGAGGGCGACCGAAACGCTACCGTTGCGGCGCTTCAGCTTACTCCCACTCAGCTCAGAATTGCGGATATAATCACCCGTGCGCCCGAAAACGATAAAAGCACCGAGTATTATCCGGAAATAGCAAAAATTAAAGACGGAAGCATTTATACATACCCTCTTTGTAAGTCGAAATAAAGCGCATTTTGCCATGCTTTGTAAATAAAAAATAATAAAATTTTAAAAAAGGTATGGACTAATTGGGAAAAATGTGATAAAATATAAATATAATATTTTTTAATGGGGAATTGTAGTTTGAATGAAAACGCAAACTGCGGTTATGAACTCGTTTTGGGGAGTTCGTTTTAATCAGAAAGAAAGGAATGGTTATAATATGAGTGAGGTAATAGTTGTAACATCCGGTAAGGGTGGAGTCGGCAAAACAACAACTACCGCAAATATAGGCACAGCGCTTGCTATGGCAGGCAAAAAAGTTGTGCTGGTTGACGCCGATATAGGACTTAGAAATCTTGACCTTGTTATGGGTCTTGAAAACAGAGTTGTATATGACCTTGTAAATGTAATTGAAGGTACTTGCAGAGTTAAGCAGGCGCTCATAAAGGACAAGCGTCACGACAGCTTGTATATGCTTCCCGCCGCACAGACAAGAGATAAAGACGCTGTTACGGCAGAGCAGATGAAGGAGCTTTGCGAAAAGCTTAAAGAGGACTTTGACTATGTTATTCTTGACTGCCCGGCAGGTATTGAGCAGGGCTTTAAAAATGCAATTGCAGGTGCGGATAAAGCAATTGTTGTTACAACGCCTGAAGTTTCGGCTGTAAGAGACGCCGACAGAATTATAGGGCTTCTTGAAGCTAACGAGATTAAAGACCCGAAGCTTCTTGTTAACCGTGTTCGCATAAATATGGTAAAATCGGGCGATATGATGTCTGTTGAAGATATTGTTGAGCTTCTTGCAATCAGCCTTATAGGAGTTGTGCCGGACGACACAAGCATAATCACAACAACAAACAGAGGCGAACCTGCCGCAATGAGCGAAAAATCGCTTCCGGGCAAGGCTTACAGAAACATTGCCGCAAGACTTATGGGCGAGGAAGTTCCGCTTCTTGAACTTGACAAAAAAGGCTTTTTCGGAAAACTTAAAGAACGTTTTTCTAAAAAAGACTGAGCTTGAATGGAGGGAAAGTAAAAATGTTTGAAAATTTTTTAAAGCTCTTCTCTTCAAGTAAGGCAAGCGGCGGCATGGCAAAGGACAGACTTCAGGTTCTTCTTAAAATGGACCGTGAAAGCACCTCCGCCATACCGGAAGATATTATGGAGAAACTCAGAGAAGAACTTATGCAGGTAATAAACAAGTATCTCGAAATTGAACAAAACGACCTTGACGTTAAGTTCGAGCGTAACACAGACAGCGAGGGCAGAGTAAGTACCGCTCTTGTTGCCAATATTCCGATTAACAAGGCCAAGGTTAAATCTTCAAAATAGGAAAACCGCCAAATAAATATCAGAAAGGAAAATAAACGTATGAACATTGCCTTGATTGCACAGGATAATAAAAAAGAGCTTATGGTACAGTTTTGTATCGCTTATAAATTTATTTTGGACAAGCATAATTTATGTGCTACCGGAACTACCGGCAGACTTGTTTCCGAGGCGACAGGGCTTAACGTACATAAGTTCCTTTCGGGAGCGCAAGGCGGAGACCAGCAGATTGCCGCAAGAATTTCGTACAACGAAATTGATATGGTTCTGTTTTTCCGTGACCCGCTCGGCTCGCTCCCTCACGAACCGGATATTACAACGCTGTTAAAGCTTTGTGATATGCACAATATCCCGATTGCAACAAATGTTGCAACCGCCGAAGTGCTTATTCACGGTCTTGAACGAGGCGACCTTGAATGGCGTGATATTGTAAATCCGAAATCGAATACAGGTATTTCCTGACAATTAAAAACAGAAAGGGGCTGTGGTTTTACTACAGCCCCTTTAATGTATTTATAAACTATTCTCCGAGAGCTTTTCCGCATTCGGGGCAGAATTTTGCGTTACCTGCAACTTCTGCGCCGCAATGCGGGCATTTTCCTGCTGTCGGCATAGGCTTGCCACAGCTTGAACAGAATTTTCCGTCGTTTACGTTTCCGCAGGAGCAAGTCCATGTAGCTTTTGCTTCGGGCTTGGGCTTGCCGCACTCTTTGCAGAATTTTCCGTCATTCACGCTTCCGCAGGAGCAGGTCCAGCCGCCGTTAGCGTTAGCGGCTTGTTGCTGAGAAAAACCGCCGCCTGCGGCATAAATATTTGCCATATTTGCGCCGCCTGTCATTCCTGCCATATTCATTCCCATAAATGCGCCCATGCTTCCCATACCGCTCTGATTTTTCGCCGCATCCTGCATAGCCTGAGCTGTTGCGCCTGCCATATGAGCGGCGGCCATACCCGGCTCACGGAGAGCGCTGTTGCGCTGAATTTCTTTAATCATCTTTTCGTCCTCTTCGGAAGCGGTTGCCGAAGATACGCCGAAGCTGACAATCTCAATGCCTCTAAGATTTGCCCATTTTTCCGTAAGCTCATCGTTAAGAGCGTCTGCAATCTCTGTTGCGTGACCCGGAAGCTCGCTGTAACGAACTCCGAGCGCCGAAATTTTTGCAAGCGCCGGTGAAAGAGCGGTTAAAAGCTCGGTTTTAAGCTGACCGTCAATATTATCTCTCGTATAATCACTCTGCACATTTCCGCATACGTTGGTGTAGAAAAGAAGCGGATTTGTTATTTTGTACGAATATTCGCCGTGACAGCGGATTGCAATATCTACGTCAAGACCTATTCTGTTATCCACAACTCTGAAAGGTACGGGTGAAGGAGTTCCGTATTTGTTGCCGGGAATTTCCTTTGTGTTAAAGTAGTAAACTCTCTGGTCCTTACCTGTGTCTCCGCCAAAGCCCACACGTCTGCCTATAATTTCAAAGGTTTTTTTGATGTTTTCGCCTAAACTGCCGTAAAAAATACTCGGCTCGGTAGAAGTATCGTAAATAAATTCTCCCGGCTCGGCGCAGACCTCGACAATTTTGCCCTGGTCGACAATAATCATACACTGACCGTCGTTAACGGCAATAATCGAGCCGTTTGAAATTATGTTGTTTTCGCCTTTTTTGTTTGAGCTTCTGCCTCCCGTGCGTTTTTCGCCCTTTGCCGCAAGCACGTCCGCAGACAAACTCTCACAGTAAAAGTATTCTCTCCATGAATCTGCCAGAGCGCCTCCGAGCGCACCGGCACCTGCTTTTAAAAGTCCCATTTTCTATATCTCCTCTCATTTTGTTATTATATATTTTTTATGTTACCTTAAATTCTGACATTAACTAAAAGCTTCCCGACGAGCCGCCGTGACTTCTTCCCGAAGATGAAGTATGCGAGCCGCTTCCGCTGCTGCTTTCCTGCCGCCTTGTTCTTGAAACATGACTGTAAAGGAAAATATCCGCCGCATGTTCAATATTCATACTTCCGGGCTTTTGGTATTGCGTTGCAAAAGCTTGTTTTACCGCAGTGTCCATTTTGCTTTGTTTGTATAATACAACTATGAGGGAAGCTGCAAGCGGAACAACGCCAAGAAGGATAATAAGGGCAACATAATGCTTTTCGCCGCCTCTTTCCCCGGAGTAGGGGTAAACGTCATAATCAAAACTTCCGCTGTTTTCGTTTGTTTCAAGAATATTTCTTGCAATTTCTGCGTAAGTCAAAAAAGTATTGTAATAGTCGTCGTTTGAAAGATATTCAAGGCAGGAACTGCCTATATAATCACAAGCCGAGTTGCTGAAAGGCGTTTCGTCGTAGGGATATGTGGAAAGCGCATATTTTCTTGTGCTCATACAAACGTAGTACAGCATACCACGGTCGTTTTCGCCCATGCCGTACCCTGTATAATCATATATATCATCCGCTTTTGACACGGCATCGCTGTTGTCGGTTTCGTTTTCGGTATATATCGCAACATCAATGTCATAGGTTTCTCTTATATCGTAAAGAATATCGGATATTTCAACAAGCTCCTCCGTGGTTAAAAGCCCTGCGTTATCAACAACAGGCGGATTTTTGCCAAAGCTTAACGTTTCGCCTGCAAGCTCTTTTTCAAAGAGGTCGGTCGTAACAAGATAGTATTTAAGAAATGCGTTATAAAAATCCCTATTGTTTAAGTATGGCGCACAGCGCTCGGCAATATAGTTACAAGCTTCATCCGACAAATACGTTTCCCCTTCGGGGAACGACAGAATATTGTACCTGCCGGAGCTTGTGCTTATGTAAAACATAAGCCCTCTGCCGTTTTCGCCCATGCCGTAGCCGTTGTTTATGTAAAGGTCGTTACATCTTGCGGTTGCGGTTTCAAGCGGATTTTCATTTTCCGTGTAAATGGCAACATCGTAGCCGTAAATCTCCCGTACTTCGCTGAGCCACGAGGAGAGGTTTTCAAATTCTTCTGCCGTTAAAAGCCCTGCGTTATCAACAACAGGCGGATTTAAGCCGTTTTCACAGTATGCGGCAAACGGCAAAATAAGAGTAACGGCAAAAACAGTAAGTATAAATAAGGAAATAATCTTTTTCATTACAGCCACCTCCCTATAAAAGTCCGAAAAGTTTTGCAACAGCAAAACATACGGCGAAGGAAGCGGCAAAAACGCCGAAAAACCACAAAGCTCTTTTTTTCTTGCAAATCGGATATTTTCCGACTGTTTTTCCGGTTTGACCGTTTATGGCGTATTTATACACAGCGCCGTTATATTTTATGTTCATCATCCACACGGGAAGCAGGCCGTATCGGATTTTACCGTTTGAAAAGGATACAGCCGAGCTTATGGGATTAACAATGGAATAGCCCAAAACGGTATCCGCAAAAGCTTTCTCCGTACTGCGTTTTACACGCTCGTTTGCACGGGGCTCGCTGTCTTTGGAGCTAACATCATATCTATCGGCAAGAAAACCGGAAATATATGACGTATCAAAATCCACTGCGGCGGTATAATCAAAGGGTTCGAGTGCGTCCATATAGGCGTCGTCTGCCTTCACCGAGCCGTCAACGGGAATTTTTTCAAAGTCGATTGTGCCGTTTCTGATTATACGGTAAAAGTCGGTTTTTGTATAATCGTAACGAGAGTCGCTCCAACGGCTCACACGCTCGGCGCTAAACTGCATATTCGCTCTGCACCTGCAATCAAAGAGCCAAAAAGGTACATAAATACCTGTCATTTCATCTATTTTTTTCGAGTTCTTAAACTCTTTCGGCAAAAGAGGAGCTTTTTTGCAAGCGGCTTCAAAATGCTCAATTGCCTGTTGCTTGGTTATTTTAAACGGAATAATAAGGTCGGGTCTGAGCGCTCCCTCAAACTGTTTTTTTACAATTTGAGTGTTGCCGCAGTATGGGCAGATTGTCGCCGCCATATTGTTGTCGCCTATAACCTCCGCACCGCACGACGGGCAGGCATATCCGCTAAAATCACGGCTTTCCGCCTCGCCAAAATCACGGGGAGTATAGTTTTCCCAGTCGTATTTGCTTTGCAATGCCGATGCGTCGGCTTCGCCCAGCTGCTGCATTGTTTCGGCAGAAAAGACATTTTTGCAAGAATTACAGCTCAAATTTCCGCTTGCGGCGTCAAAAACCAGCTGTGAGCCGCAACAGGGACATTTGTAGCTTTTAATGTTTTCGTCCATTCCTAACCACTCACTCCTCGATTTTTATTATTTCAACTCCCTCTTTCCCGTCAATCTCATTAACGAGAACTTCTATACGCTCATCGTTTGAAGTCGGCACGTTCTTTCCGACATAATCGGGCTTTATGGGAAGCTCTCTGTGCCCTCTGTCAATAAGCACGGCAAGCTGAATGAGCTTCGGTCTTCCTTTATCCATAATGGCGTCAAGCGCCGCTCTTACCGTTCTGCCCGTGTATATTACATCGTCAACAAGAACTACCTTTTTGTTGTTAATATCAAAATCAATTTTTGTGTGGTTTATGCGAGGCTGTTCGCTCATACGGCTTAAATCATCACGGTAAAAGGTAATATCCGCAATGCCGCACGGAAGCGCCTTGCCCTCAATTTGTAAAATTTTTTCGGCAATGCGGTTTGCAAGCACAACCCCCCTGCGCTGAATACCGATAAGGCATACATCGGTTATACCTTTGTTACGCTCGGTGATTTCGTACGATATTCTTGTAATTGCACGGGCAAGTGCCGCGCCGTCCATAATCTCTGCTGCCATAACGGTCTCCAATCCGCCTAAAAACAGGCATAAATTATATTATATTTGTTTAAAATCAAGGCTTGATAAAACTTTTTCAAAGTAAGCAGGAAGCGGGGCTGTAAACTCCATATATTCGCCGCTTTTAGGGTGCTTAAAGCCCAAAAGATATGCATGAAGAAGCTGTCCGTCAAGCCTGAATTTTTCTTTTTTCACTCCGTAAACATCGTCCCCGACAACCGGATGACCTATATGCGCCATATGCACTCTTATCTGATGAGTTCTTCCTGTTTCAAGTATGCACTCAACATAGGAGTACATTCCGCAGGCGCTCCTGCCGAGAACTCTGTAATGAGTTACAGCATTTTTAGAGTTTTCGTTAGTTACGCACATTTTTTCACGGTTTTTACGGTTTCGCCCTATCGGAGCGTCAACAGTTCCTTCCTGCTCCTTAAAGCCGCCGTGAACTATTGTTTTGTACCGCCTTGAAAAGCTGTGTTCCTTTATCTGCTCCGCCAGGGAAAGGTGAGCGGCATTTGTCTTTGCCACCATAAGAAGCCCTGATGTATTTTTATCTATTCTGTGAACAATCCCCGGTCTTGCAACTCCGCCGATTCCCGAAAGACTGCCCCTGCAATGGTACATGAGGGCATTGACAAGCGTGCCGCTGTAATTTCCGGGCGCCGGATGAACAACCATCCCCTGCGGCTTGTTCACCACAAGAAGCTCGCTGTCCTCATAAACTATGTTAAGAGGTATATTTTCGGGCAAAATATCAGGCTCGGAAGGCGCAGGAATTTCAACGGAAACGGTATCGCCGTCTTTGAGTTTGTAGGAAGCCTTGCAGATTTTGCCGTTCACTTTAAGCGTGCCGCCCGAAGCCACTTTGCCGATATATGAGCGTGTGCAGTCGGCAAGCTGTTCGCTTAAAAATTTATCAATGCGTTTTCCTGAGTTTGACGAATTTATTTCAAATATCATTTTCTTCGCGGCTTTCGTTTTTAAAATCATTTTTAAAAATATATACGGCAAGTAAAGCAACGCCGACGCATACAAAAATATCCGCAACGTTGAATATTGCAAAGTTTATAAGCCTGAAATCAAAAAAATCCACCACATAGCCCCTTAAAATGCGGTCAATAACATTGCCTATTCCACCCGCTATTATCATAGAAAAGGAAAGGAGCAAAAGGCGGCTCTGCGGTTTTTTGTATATTATGTAAGCCAAAATCAGCACAATCATAAGCGCAGAAACAAAAGCAAGAAGCTTTGTACTGCCCGAAAAAATGCTGAATGCGGCGCCTGTGTTTCGGCAATATGTGAGGTGGAAAACGTTTTTAATTATAGGATATGTTTCTATCGGCTGTAAAAAGCGAACAGCCGCAAGCTTTGAAAGAATATCCGCCAAAATAAAAACAAAAGTAAGTAAAAAAAAGAATACGTACATTATGCAGTCCTTTCAGGTTTTGTGTTAAGGCATTGGACGCCTTGCGTCGCTTAAAAAGGCGTATTCGTTTCCTCCGACTATTATATGGTCCGCAAGTTCAACGTCAATACTGCCGAGCGCAACCTCGATTTTATCGGTGATTTCGGTGTCACTCCATGAAGGCATAAGAGAGCCGCTTGGGTGATTATGAGCAAGATAAACCTTGTTTGCGTTGCACTTTATTACAGACTGAATAACAAGCCTCGGGTAAACTGCGGTTTCGTTTATTGTTCCTTCCGAAATTTTCTCACAGCTGATAAGGCTGTTTGCGCTGTCAAGACAAATAACGTAAAACTGTTCGTAATTTGCGCCTCTGAATAAATCCACGGCAAAACGTCCGACAGTTGTTCTGTCTTTTAAAACAGGCTTTTCGCCCCATTTATCTTTTGAATATATTCTCGAAAGATGCGGTATAAGATTAAGAAGAACAGCCGCACTTTCGGTAAGCTTGCCGTATTTCATAAGGTCGTCAACGCTTGCGCCAAGCACCGCCGAAATACTGCCGAACTCGTTTATGAGCTTGTGAGCCAGCGTATTTACGTCACGCCTCGGCACGGCATAAAACAGCAAAAGTTCAAGCACTTCATGAAGCTGAAAACCGTCAAGCCCTTCGTCAATATATCTTTTTCTGAGTCTGCTGCGGTGACCGCTGTGTTCGTGCTTTTTCCCTGCGGAAAAGTCCGAAAGCTCGCCAACCACAACACGGTCGTAGCCTGCATAGTCTTTTATGATATTAATATTTTCAAATTTTGCACTCATAATTTTTTTGACATCAGCGCTTTGAGTGCTTCCTATTTCAAAACAAAGCCTGCCGCCCGTTTTCAAAAACAGCTCGGCGTCGGCAACTATTTTTTTGTAAAAGTCAAGTCCGTCCTTGCCGCCGTCAAGCGCCTCGTGCGGCTCATAACTGCGCACTTCGCCACTTAAAAAAGGTATTTCGCCGCTTTTTATATACGGCGGATTTGCAACGGCAAGCTCAAATTTTTTCCCGAATTTAAGTCTGCCTTTCATAATATCTTTATTGATAAATTCAACCTTTGTGCCGTTAAGAGCGGCATTTTCCTTTGCAACCGCAAGAGCTTCATCGGAAAAATCAACAGCCGTTACCTTTGCCCACGGCATATTTTTTGCAAGCGAAACCGCAACGCAGCCCGAACCTGTGCATAGGTCGATTACGCTTTTTTCTTTTCCGCAGGCAATATTCACAAGCATTTCGGTGTCGGGTCTTGGAATAAGAACATTTTTGTTCACCTTAAATTTAAGCCCCATAAATTCTTTTTCACCCGTTATATACGCAAAAGGCTCGTCTGCCGAGCGCCTTAAAGCGGCGTTTTTCAGTTCTTCCTCGCACTTGGGGGTAAGAACCGTGTCCTCTTTTGCAATCACCTCTGCCATATCCATGCCCGTAACATACGAAACGAGCAGTCTTGCCTCTCGTACAGGGCTGTCGGTATTCATAAGTATTCTCGAATACCCGCTAACGGCTTCTTTTATAGTCATTTACCACTTATCGTCCTCTCTGTTATCGGGAATTACAGCCATAATCGAGGCAATGGCAACTTCAAGCTGGCTGTCGTCAGGCTCACGGGTTGTAAGCCTTTGAAGGCACATACCGGGCTTGCTGAGTGCGGCAACGAATTTGCTGTCGCTTCTTCCTGCCCATTTTATTATTTCATACGAAATGCCCGAAACTATGGGCAAAAGCAAAAGCTTAATTAAAATCGTTCCGAAACCGCCGATTTGCATACCTGCGATTTCCTTTGGAATAAGCGAGAACACAAGGATACTTATTATCATAACGAAAAGCAAAAAGCTTGTGCCGCAGCGAGGGTGAAAACGCTGATACTTGCGGACATTTTCGGGAGTAAGCTCTTCGCCGTGTTCGTAGGCAAAAATGGTTTTGTGTTCTGCTCCGTGGTATTCAAAAACTCTCTGAATATCACGGTTTATCGAAACAAGTCCGAGATAGCTTAAAAAGATTACAATTCTTATAAGGCCTTCGATAAGGTTGAGAACAATGCGGTTTTCAATAACTTTTGCAAGAAAATTGAAAATAAGGCCCGGAATTATGAAAAACAGCCCTACGCTGAAAAGAACCGCAACAACAACTGAAAAATAAATAACGGCGTCCTTGTTTTTGAATATTTTTTCAACGAACTCATCAACCTTTGAGGGAGTATATTCGGGTTCGTCCTCCTCAAGGTCGTACATTTCGGCGGATTTCATAAGAGTTTTCACGCCGACAATCATAGATTCAAAAAAAGCTATACAGCCCCTTATAATCGGCAGTTTCAAAAAGAAATTCCTTTTTGAAGCTGGCTTTATATCCTGAACATCGGTGACAATTTCACCGCTCGATTTTCTTACGGCAACGGCAATTTTGTCAGGCCCTTTCATCATTACGCCTTCAAGCACCGCCTGACCGCCGATAGAGGTTTTATGAACCTTGTTTTCACTCATTTTAATCATTCCTTTCCGTGGAAAAACATAAATATAAAAGATAATTTTTAACTTTAAATATACTAATCTATTATAATTATACAACAAATATATTAAAAAATCAATACATTTTTATTGTTAGTTTATACCGATATTTTAATTTTTGAAAAAAATTTAAAAAAAGGCTTTATTATTTTCCATTTTTGTGGTATAATAGTAATATAATGAAAATAAAAATAAAACTGTCGCCGCAGTCAAACGGCAAAAACAGTTAATTATATTTATATTAAAATTTGATACAAAACAGGTTTAAAGCTGTACGTCAAGAGCTTTATATTTTCGGTTTTTGCCGATTATTTCCTGTTTATATAAAGAGCGAGATTTAAAAAAAGACAACAATTTAACAGGCGGTTTTTTGCGGTATAATGCTCTCCTGTTCGGAATTATCGGAGAAAAATGCTTATACCTTTTAAGATTATTGCCGCCCGAGCGTTACTTAAAACTTTACGGGTCATGTTGTGCTTCTGCGTATCGAGGCGGAAGGTCATTACCCTTTGTTTTTCATTGTCCTTTTTAATTTCGCCCGAACAATACATATCAGTTTAAAATGAAAGGACAGAATTTATGGCAATTATTCAAAAAAACAATTCGGGCATGAAAGGAGCGCATACGGCGAAAAAACCGACCGGCGCTATGAATGGGTCACGCCCGCAAAAAGCAAAGGCGGCGCCTGCTCCCGTCAGAAAAAACGCAGGCATAAAAAACAGAATGACCGCATTAAAAACACAAAAACATGAGCCGAAGAAGCTTTCAAAGCTTAAATTTTACTCTCTCGGAGGACTTGACGAAATCGGCAAAAATATGTACGTTTATGAGTACGAGGACAGCATACTTGTGGTAGACAGCGGTCTTGCCTTCCCCGATGATGAAATGCCGGGCATTGACCTTGTTATACCCGACATATCTTATCTTCTTAAAAACAGAGAAAAGGTTGTCGGAATAATAATAACCCACGGCCATGAGGACCATATCGGCGCGCTTCCGTATGTTCTTAAAGAGCTTAATGTGCCTGTTTACGGCACAAACCTTACAATCGGGCTTATTAAATGTAAATTGTCCGAACACGGCTCGCTTAATCAATATAAACTCAATACAGTAAAGGCGGGGAACAAGCTCGGACTCGGTAACTTTTTGGTTGAGGTTATTCACTCCAATCATTCAATTGCGGACAGCGTTATGTTTGCAATTCATACGCCGGTCGGAACGGTGATTCACACAGGCGATTTTAAAATTGACTGCACGCCGATAGACGGCACAATGATTGACCTTGCGAAGCTCGGTGAGCTTGGCAAAAAAGGCGTTCTCGCCCTTGTTTCGGACAGTACAAACGCCGAGCGTCAGGGATATACCATGAGTGAACGCTCCGTAGGCGCAAAATTTGACGAGATTTTCAGCTCCGCAACCGACCGAAGAATTATAGTGGCGACATTTGCCTCGAATATTCACAGAGTCCAGCAGGTGATTAACTCCGCTGTGAAATACGGCAGAAAAGTTGCGGTTTCGGGCAGAAGTATGGAAAACATTCTTGACGTTGCTTCTGAACTCGGATATATGAAAATCCCGAAGGGAACAATTATAAAACTTGACGAAGTTAAGAAATTTCCGCCAAACAGAGTTGTGGTTTGTACTACCGGCAGTCAGGGAGAGCCAATGGCGGGGCTTTCAAGAATGGCAATGAACGACCACAAGACAATTGAAATTACCTCAAACGACCTTGTTGTTATTTCGGCAAGCCCGATACCCGGTAACGAGAAAATGATTTCAAAGGTTGTTGACGAGCTGTTTAAAAAGGGCGCAGAGGTAATCTATAACGCACTTGACGATATTCATGTTTCGGGTCACGCCAAAGCCGAGGAACTGAAAATTATAATAGGCATAACAAAGCCGAAATTTTTCATTCCCGTCCACGGCGAACACAGACATCTTATGCTTCACAAGCATCTTGCCGAGCTTATGGGAGTACCGCCTGAAAACGGCTTTATTATGGGGGTTGGTCAGGTTTTTGAAACGGACGGCGAAACTGCGAAAATAAACGGCTCGGTGCCGTCGGGCAAAGTGCTTATTGACGGCCTCGGAGTGGGCGATGTGGGAAACATTGTGCTTCGTGACCGTAAACATCTTGCGCAGGACGGACTTATTGTGATTATTGTTTCAATGGATTCCGTTACAGGCGAAGTCGTTTCCGACCCCGATATTATATCAAGAGGCTTTGTTTATATGAGGGAATCGGAGGACCTTATTTCCGAAATAAGAGAGCGCACGCTTGACGCAATTGAGGACTGCCGCTATGAAAGCTCGCAGAAAGACTGGGGCGCACTTAAAGTTGCAATACGCAGTCACCTTAACACTTACCTTTATCAGAAAACAAAACGCAGTCCAATGCTGCTGCCTGTAATTGTTGAGGTTTAAAAAGTTGAATAAACAAAGAGGTTTACGTTTATGGCGTAAACCTCTTTTGCTGTTTAAAAGTTAAAATCAACGTGACAAGTAGTTATAAAGAATAACTGCCGCGTCGCCTCTTGTAAGCAAAGCGCCCGGATTAAAATTGCCGTTGCCGTCACCGCCTATAACCTTCATTCCGGCAAGAATGCTGATGCTTCCTATATTTGACGAAACATCGCTGAACATCGGCTTATATATTCCGTCAATATCCGCAACCTCACGGTAGCCGAGTGCCGAAACCATAGCCACCGCCGCCTGCTCTCTTGTAACAGCCGCTTCGGGGTCACGTTCCTCTGCCGATATAATACCCTTGTCGTATGCATAGCGGTATGCGGAGCTGTAATCGTAATCACCCGTTATAAGCTCACTGCCGTAACGCTGAAATGCCGAATATAAAAATGCAATAAAATCCTTTTGGGTAATATATTCCGAGGGTTTAAAGCTTTCGCCCGCATAGCCTATACGGTAGCGGCAAAGAGTTGTAATTGCCGTTTCCGCATAATGACCGGATATATCCGTGTAATCGGCTTCCGCCTTGACATTTTCATCGGCAGGTTTGCCTGTAAGGGCGTCAATCACCGTGTTTCCGCCGAGATTATATACGGCAATCGCCTTGTCATACTTTTTAAGCCCTTCTTTGCTGCAGGTAAATATATAAACAGGCTCAAAAACCGCCTCGTCAAATATTGCCTTTGCCGCTTCCGTGGCAGATATTGCGCTATCGGGTGATGGGAAATCGTTTTTTGTGCGGATAAGGTTAAATGAGGTTATGTTATTGTTTGCGGTATCGAAGCCGATAGAGATATACTCTGCTCCGCAACGGATTCCATTAACATATCTGTCATACCAAATAAAGTTTCCGTCAGAGCGTGAGGGTGAAAAACGGAAGCTGTTGTTTTCGTCCTTTGCGGGGAAATATGTGGGGGCAAGGCTTTTTAGAGCGCTTTCCGCAAGTTTTTTAAACTTGTTTGTATCGGGAGTTTTGTCTGAGGTATCGCCCGACGGATATGAGTAAAAGCGAAGCAGTTCGCCTGTTTCGGCATTTATGCTTGCAAAAGCCGATTTGCTGTTTCCGTCATCAAACTGCATATTGTAAATGTAAGTCTTTTCGCCGTGTTCGTTGTGATACATTCCGATGCTTTTAAGCTTCATTTTGCCCGAAATTTTAAGTGGCTTTAGCGAGCGGATTTTTTTCTCGGCTTCATCCTGCGAAATAAGCCCTGCAACGGTATCGAGCGCTTTTATTTCCGCTTCTGTAAGGGCGGAATTTCCGCCTCCTTCATCAGCCGCCATTTCGGTTTTTGCGTTTGCATAACCGCCGGCTCTAAGATAACCGTCGTATTCGGGGAAAATACGCTTTACGGTTTCGCCGTTTACGGCGCTTATGTATTCGTCGTCATGTCCTTCTGCGGGTTGCCATACAAGCATATTTTCATATTCTTTTTTTCTGCCGTTCCATTTTTTTATGTAACAAAGCTCAAAACCGAAGTTTTCTTCAAATGCTTTTTTTGCATCGTCACGGCTTATTATGCTGTCTGCCGTTTCAAAAGAGATTGTATCTGTATAGTCAATCCAAAAATTTGATACCTCGCCGTCCGCAGATATTGAGATTGAGCCGGTGTCTGCAAGCACGGGAATATCGTTTTCATAGCGCTGAACGGTAAAATATCTGTCTCTGTCCGATAAGTCGTCGCTGTCTCCTGCGCTTATTACTTTTATTTTTTCTGCAAGCGAAGGGTTAAGTCTGTCCGAAAAAGCCTGCGCTTTTTTCATAAGCTCATCTGCGGATAACCTGTTTACAGACAATTTTTCGCCGTCTCTGCGGTCAGAGCTGTATTTGCTGTAATGGGTTATAATTCCGCTTTCCGTTATTGAAACGTCAAGACTTTTGTATTCGCCGTTGTCGTCATAGGACCAGTTAAAGCTGTAAACTGTACCATCTTCGCTCGTTTGAGAATTTGCCGCAACTTTATCGTATTCGTCGGTTTCGCCTATTCTCTCTTTTACGGTTTTAAGCATTTCCTCGGTTTTTGCGCTTGCTTTGCCGTTTGCAAAGGCAACAGTCTGCAATAAAAAAGTTAAACTTAAAAGAAACGTAAAAATTTTTTTCATAAAAAATTCCTCCTTAATCGTGTATCACTATTTTTGTTATATTCGCACTGCCGTTTTCGGGCGGCTCAGAGTAGGTTACCGTCAGCGAAGCCCCTGTTTTTATTTCGCTTGCTTTGATTTTTTCGCCGTCAACTGTGAAAATATCCGTGGTTTCATCTAAATGAACGGTAATTTTGCCGTAAACAGAGTCGTTTAGGGTAAGCACGCCGCCGCTGTACGAAAGGCAGGTTGCGTTTACGGTAAGGGGCAAATTCGCAATTTTGTTCATCATGACTCCGCTCGAGCCTCCGTCACGCATGCCGCCGCCCGCAGAGTAGCTTTCGGCGCTTTCTGCATATATGGAGCGCGCCATGTCATCGGGATTTTCGGAGAGAGAAAGGTCCTCGCCGTCCTCCTCTGCCGTTTCGCTGTTACTTGACGCTTCCGCAGAGGGAATACTTTTGAGGGGAACTTCTTCCGTATTAGGTTCGGCTTCCAAAACGTCCGTTTCGGATATTTCGGCCTTTTCTTCTTTGGAAAACTCTTTTTTTTCGTCTTGTTTTTCGTCTGAATTGTTTTTGACCGGAGGGGTATCTGCCGTGTTTTCGGGTGCGGCAATTTCCTCCGTTTCGCCGTCGGCGCCGCCCTCTGCGGAAGGAGAGGAGACATCACCTTTTATTTCCGCTTTGTCGGCTTCAATAATATTTTTTAGGGTGTTGCTGTCAAGCGTGGTGTTTTTTTCGTCCGTAAAATCGGAAAAGTGATTTACAGCGCCAAAACACAAAATAAATACTGCCACACAAGCCGCCGCCACAGCAGGTGTGCGGTAAAACCTATGCTTTTGGGGTGACGGAGATTGACCTTCCGCCTTTAAAAAGATTTGTTCAAGCGCTTTTTCTTTGTTTGTTTCAAGCTCGTTGTTTGCGGCTTTGTAAAGGCTTTTAAAGTTCATCGTCATACCTCCCGTCAAGCGTTTTTTTAAGCATTTTACGTCCTCTGTGAAGCAAGGTTTTAACCGTTGCTTCTTTTTCTCCGAGGCACTCCGCAATGCTTTTAACGGACATATCTTCGTAGTAAAAGAGGTGTAATGCCGTTTTATATTTTGGAGGGAGATTTAAAACGGCAAAATACACTTCGCTAAGCTTGGGAGAAGAAAATGGTATTTCCTCATCAAGAGGTACCGTGCGCTTTAACCAAAGGTCGGAAAAAACACTTTTACTGCGGTTTATCGTAACTTTTATAAGCCACGCTTTAATATGCTCTTCGCTTTCAAAAACCTTGTCGGTTTTTAAAAACCGAAGGAAAACCTCCTGCGAAACATCTTCGGCGTGAGTGCGGCTTTTTGTGCGTGACAGCGCAAGCCTGTAAACCATATCGTAGTATTTTTCCGTCATTTCACTCCGTGAAATGCACATACGCTTCTCCTCCCTCCGTTAATAATACCCTGCAAAGCGACAAAAGGTTTCAAAAATTTTTTATTTTATTATATTAATTGTACAACAATTTTGCGGTAATGTCAATCTTACAAAAAAGCACAAAAATATAAAACTGTTTTTGGTAATTATTTTTTTAAAATGCGGTTGAATTTTCCTTTTATATATGGTACAATAATAGTGGATATTGTACTCTCCCAAAAAATAAAAGGAAGGGGTAAAATCATGAGCAATATTTCAGCTATTATTCTTGCCGCAGGAAGCGGTACAAGAATGAAATCCTCAAAAGCAAAAGTCGTTCATAAGGTCTGCGGAAAACCGATGATAAACTGGGTATATTCACAGGCTGAAAAAATATGTACGGATAAAATAATAACAGTTGTAGGAAACCGCCGTGAGCAGGTTATATCCACTCTCGGCGAGGATAAGGAATACGCCGTTCAACGGCAACAGCTCGGCACGGGACACGCCGCTGCGGTTGCTCTTGAAAAAATACCCGACGGCGGCGTTGTCATAGTTCTTTGCGGCGACGCTCCGCTTATTACGGAGGAAACATTAAAGGCCGCGGCAGATTTTCATATAAAAAGCCGCTGCGCCGCAACGGTAATAACCGCCGATATTGACGACCCCAAGGGCTACGGCAGAATTTTAAGGAGTGAAAGCGGCAGTGTACTTGGCATTGTGGAGGAAAAGGACGCAAGCCCCGCACAACGCAAAATAAAGGAAATAAATTCAGGTTCTTACTGCTTTGATACTGCGCTTTTAAGGGCGGTTATATCAAACCTCAGCAACGAGAACGCCGCAGGTGAATATTATCTAACCGATACACTTGCAATTTTGCTCGAAAACGGTTACGAGGTAGGAGCTTTTAAAATTCCCGATATAAACGAGCTTATGGGCATAAACAATATGGTTCAGCTTTCTCAGGCGGAGAGAGTAATGAGAAAACGTATAAATGAAGCGCATATGCTTTCGGGCGTTACAATAATTGATCCCGAAAACACCTATATAGGCGCAGATGTTAAAATAGGCGCCGACACAACCGTTCTTCCGGGAAGTATAATAGGCGAAGGCTGCGTTATAGGAAGCGGCTGCATTATAGGTCCGAATGCAAATCTTAAGGATTGCGAAATCGGCGACGGAAGCGAAATCAACGCTTCAACAGTTGTCAGCAGTAAAGTGGGAAAAAATGTCGCTATGGGACCTTACGCTTATGTAAGACCTAACTGCGTGATTGCAGATAAGGTTAAAGTAGGCGATTTTGTTGAAGTTAAAAATTCAACTGTGGGCGAAGGCACAAAAATAGCCCACCTTACATATGTCGGTGACAGTGATGTCGGTTCGGGAGTTAATTTCGGATGCGGAACGGTTACCGTAAACTACGACAGTAAAAAGAAACACAGAACAACCATTAAAGACGGTGCGTTTATCGGCTGCAACACAAATCTCGTTGCTCCCGTTACCGTAGGCGAAGGCGCTTACACCGCCGCAGGTTCGACCATTACCGAGGACGTTCCGGGTGACGCTCTTGCAATTGCGAGAAGCCGCCAGACCGTTAAAGAAAAGTGGCGGACAAAAAAATACGGTGAATAACATTGAGTAATAAGCTCAGTTATTAATATAAGCTGCGGTCGCCGGCATAATGGTTGAAGGTTCAAGGGATGTCTTTAAAAGGTACAATGAACGTGAAAACGGATGTTATGAACGGAAGGCGCAGACTTAAAAACGAAAGGAAATGAAAATTCATGGCATCAACAACTCACGGAAAAAACATTAAAATCTTTGCCGGAAATTCCCACAAAAAGCTTGCCAAAGAAATTGCGGCGAGACTTCAAATTCCTCTTGGCAACGCCGAGGTTAAAACCTTCAGCGACGGAGAAATTTGCGTAAACATTAACGAAACCGTTCGAGGCTCGGAGGTATTTATTATTCAGTCAACAAGCCTTCCGGTCAACGACAACCTTATGGAGCTTCTTATTATGATAGACGCTTTAAAACGTGCTTCGGCGGCTAAAATAACAGCTGTTATTCCGTATTACGGATATGCCCGTCAGGACAGAAAGGCAAGAGCCAGAGACCCGATTTCGGCAAAGCTTGTTGCAGACCTTATTACGGTTGCAGGTGCGGACAGAGTGCTTACAATAGACCTTCATGTACCGCAGATTCAGGGCTTCTTTAATATTCCTGTTGACCACCTGTTCGGAGTACCGATTCTTGCAGGACATTTTAAGGGTAAATTTAAAGAAATTATGAGCGATGTCTGCATTGTTTCGCCCGACCACGGAAGCGTTGGCAGGGCAAGACAGTTTGCACAGAAGCTCGGCGTTCCGTTTGCAATTGTAGACAAGCGCCGTCCGAAACCAAACGTTTCTGAGGTTATGAACGTTATTGGCGATATTAAAGATAAATATTGTATTATGGTTGATGATATGATTGATACTGCCGGCACAATTACAATAGGCGCTCAGGCGCTTATTGACAGAGGCGCAAAAGAGGTTCATGCCGCTTGTACGCACGCCGTACTTTCGGGACCTGCTATCGAAAGACTTGAAGCTTCTCCGATAAAAGAGCTTGTAATGCTTGATACAATTGACCTTCCGAAAGAAAAACAGATTTCAAAAATCAAGCAGCTTTCAGTAGCTCCCATTTGCGCAGAAGCAATTAAGAGAATTTACGAAGACGTTGCAATAAGCCCGCTTTATGAATAATTTTACAGTGCACGGCATATAATTGCCTGTGCCGTCTGTAAAAGAAAGGACAGGTGATTTTTATGGTAAAAAATAAAATTACAGCGATTATAGTTGCTGTTATTCTTGTTGCCGCTGCTGTTTTTGGGTTTACTTATGCATACAAGGCATCACTTCAACCTCTCACAAAGACTGATGTTCAGGCGGGAACGGAAAATAAACTTCCGCCTGAAAAACACGGAGATGAAATCAAGCATGAGACGTTTGATGATTTTAAAACATATTTTGTGAAATGTACCTTTGAAGGAATGATTGATACAAATTCCTTTGAGGTTACTGACGAAAACGGTGAGGTATATCAGCTTCGTATAGAGGGTGACAGAGAACGCAAATTTGCGGAAAAAGTTGAGATGGGCGAGAGCATTGTTGTTCAGTGTCACTATAATGAAGATAACCAGCTTGTGGCAGAAAAAATTATGTTAACGGATTTAAGCAATAATTAAAGTAATGAAGTAAAAATTGTCGCATAAACTACGAACTTATGTACGCAAATTTTATATTAAACGCTTGACAAACTCCAAATTTTGGGGTATTATATTATATAGAGTATTATTGGCATACTATACCTTGTATATAAGTAAAAAGGAGCATGGAAAAATTAATGGCAGGAAAATATGATAACGACAGTATAACGTCGCTCAAGGGAGCGGACAGAGTAAGACTTCGCCCGGCGGTAATTTTCGGCTCGGACGGCCTTGAGGGCTGTGAACACGCAGTCTTTGAGATTTTGTCAAACTCTATTGATGAAGCCCGTGAAGGCTACGGCGATATAATTGAGGTTACCAAATATCTTGACGGCTCAATAGAGGTAACGGACCACGGCAGAGGCATACCGCTCGATTATAACGAGCGTGAGAAAAGATATAACTGGGAGCTTGTTTTCTGCGAGCTTTACGCAGGCGGAAAATATAAGAACTTTGCGGGCGGAGACTACGAATACAGTCTCGGTCTTAACGGTCTGGGAAGCTGTGCCACGCAGTATTCTTCCGAATATATGGATGTAACCGTTACCCGTGACGGAACAAGGTTTGATTTGCATTTTGAAAAGGGCGAGAATATCGGCGGACTTACAAAGACCGAAATAAAGGGCAAAAAAACAGGAACAAAAATAAGGTGGAAGCCCGATATTGAAGTTTTCACGGATATAAATGTGAGCGCCGAATACTTTAAAAGTACGCTCAAAAGGCAGGCGATAGTAAATTCCGGGCTTAAATTTGTATTCTATAACGAGACCGAGGACGGCATGGAAATCTCGGAATATTACTATGCCGACGGAATTAACGAATACGCCAAAGAAATTTCAGGGGATACAGAGCTTACTCCCGTACATTCTTTCAGTACGGAAGGAAGCGGAAAAGACCGTGATGACAAGCCCGAATATAAGGTTAAAATGAGCGTTGCTTTCTGTTTTAACAATACTGCCAACCTTATAGAGTATTACCATAACTCAAGCTGGCTTGAATACGGCGGCGCGCCCGATAAAGCGGTTAAAAATGCCTTTGTGTATGCGATAGACCAATACCTTAAAACAAATAATAAATATACGAAAAACGAGCAGAAAATAACTTTTCAGGACGTACAAGACAGCCTTATTCTTATTATAAACTCTTTTTCAACTCTTACGAGCTATGAAAACCAGACCAAAAAGGCAATAAACAACAAGTTTATTCAGGAGTTTATGACAGAATCTTTAAGGCATAATTTAGAGGTTTACTTTATTGAAAACAAGCTTGATGCCGAAAAAATTGCGGGTCAGGTGCTTGTCAACAAGCGCAGCCGTGAATCGGCCGAAAAAACAAGGCTAAACATAAAAAAACAGCTTTCCTCAAATATTGATATTACAAACCGTGTTGAAAAATTTGTGGATTGCCGAACAAAAGATGTAAGCCGCAGAGAGGTTTACATTGTTGAGGGCGACTCGGCTCTTACCTCTGTTAAGCTTGCAAGAAACAGTGAATTTCAGGCTGTTATACCCGTAAGAGGCAAAATTCTCAACTGCCTTAAAGCGGATTACGACAAAATTTTCAAAAGTCAGATAATAACCGACCTTATGCGTGTTTTGGGCTGCGGAGTTGAAATAAAAACAAAACACAATAAGGACTTAAACACCTTCGATATAAATAATCTCCGCTGGAGCAAGGTTATAATCTGCACAGATGCGGACGTTGACGGTTACCAGATTAGAACGCTTATTCTTTCAATGATTTATGCGCTCACACCAACTCTTATAGAAAAAGGCTATGTGTATATTGCCGAATCACCGCTTTTTGAGGTAAGAACAAAGGACGAAACCTTCTTTGCCTACACCGACAAGGAGAAGAATGAGATTGTAGAGCGTATAGGCGGCAAATGCACGGTACACCGCTCGAAAGGTCTCGGTGAAAACGACCCCGATATGATGTCCATAAGCACAATGAACCCGGCAACCAGAAGGCTTATTCAGGTTACGCCGGAGGATGCGGAAGCAACAGAGCAAATGTTTGATATACTTCTCGGAGAAAATCTGCCGGCGAGAAAAGATTTTATTGCTGAAAACGGCGGCAAATATATGGAAATGCTTGATGTTGAATAATATCACATTTTGGAAGGAATGAATAAAATATATGGCAAAAAAGAAAAATACGGCGCAGGAGCCGATTCCGATTGAAGAAAAAATTATTGAGCAAAAAATATGCGATACTCTTGAAACTAACTATATGCCATACGCCATGAGCGTTATTGTTTCAAGGGCTATTCCCGAAATTGACGGCTTTAAGCCTTCTCACAGAAAGCTCCTTTATACAATGTATAAAATGGGGCTTATAACGGGCGCGAAAACAAAATCGTCCAATGTTGTGGGGCAGACCATGAAGCTTAATCCGCACGGTGACGCCGCAATTTATGAAACAATGGTGCGTCTTGCAAGGGCGAATGAATCGCTTCTTGTACCCTTTGTCGATTCAAAGGGTAATTTCGGTAAAAAATATTCGTCCGATATGGCGTATGCCGCGCCGAGATACACCGAAGTAAAGCTTGAAGCTATATGTAATGAGGTTTTCAGGGATATTGATAAAGATACGGTTGATTTTGTGGATAATTACGATAACACAATGAAAGAGCCCACGCTTTTGCCCGTTGCGTTTCCGAATATAATCGTAAACCCCAACGAGGGCATAGCCGTAGGTATGGCAAGTAAAATATGCAGCTTTAATCTTCGTGAGGTCTGCGCGGGAACAGC
>CACZWA010000003.1 GCA_902784685.1 uncultured Ruminococcus sp. | reverse complement strand
CCAGAAAAGGCGGTCAATTTAGATGCAATCTGAATTGACCGCTTTGTTATGCGGTTTTCGGGCATTTTTGCAAAATGTCGTTTGACTGGAAAAGGGTAGATGCAGCCACCGCTTTTCGGGGGTATGAACTCCCGACCATAAATTTTCAGCCTGAAAAATGATAAAAAACAGCCTAAAAATTCAATCACCAACCGCCGGGATACGAACCCACGACACTACAATATTTTAAGATGTTTCGGCAGATAATAATATCGGGGATACGAACCCCCGACCATAATTTAATAACACAAGATCAGAGATAGTTTCTATAAATGAAATTATCTCTTTTTTTATTTCAAAAATGAGAGGAGGATTTGGAGATGGACGAAAACATCATCTTAAAAGAGCTGGCAAGAAAATTGCCGGAAACAGAAGGCATAAGTTATGAATTACAAAATGACAAGCTGAAAGTCAGAGTTGGAGAAAACAATGAATTTGAAGTCAGACCGTCAGGCGGAATAACATGTTATCCCGAAACAGTATATGACGATAAGTTCCATGAAGCAGAGATACTTATAAGTAACACAGTAAGAGATATAAAAGAATATGTTGATATAATGAAAACTGCTCTGGAACTCAAAGCAGAGGGAATTGAAGAAGGATTTAAGAAAATTATTGATTTCAATAATATAGTTCTTGCGGGACGATATCTAAATGACAACGATGGCTTCCAGTTTGTAACATGGATGTATGACAGAACCGGCGTGTGTGCGGGGCATTACTATAACGATGACTTTGAAAATGCAAAAGAAAGCTTCGCAAAAAGAAGCGGTTTCATAAATCCAAACAAACTATTTTCGGATGAAGAACTTTCCGAAATATATCGCTGCATTTCAGATACTCTTTACGGAGGCTTTGATTTGGACGATGAACAGCGTGATATGCTTGAGGATATTCAGGAAAAGATAAAAGACGGAGTGGACAATCTTTTTGAGCTGATAGACCAAGCAGAAAATCAGGAATTAGAACAGTTGATGTGAAAGGAGGTGTTACAATGATAACAGTAAGAGTAAATTATAATGACACGAATGCGAATATTGAGTTTCCGTGTGATGAATCGTATTTGTATTCAAAGCTTGCAGAATTGCATGTTCCTGATGAAGAAAAGGCTTCTCCAAGACTCTTCGTTGAGAAAGTAATGGATTTTGATGAGCTTAAATGCCTTGAGGAACGCTTCATTAATCTTGATGAGTTGAACTATTTTTCAAAACGGCTTGACAGTTTTGATAGTCAAGGGGTAATGAAATTCAAAGCGGCAATTTCCTTGGGATGGTTAACAACAATGCCCGATTTAATTAATCTTACATTTAATGAACAATACTATACATTAATTCAGGATATGAGCAGCCCGGAAAGAATAGGGAAACAGCATTACCTAACAAGAAACGGCGGAATATCAGAGCGTGAAATGTTGGAAATTGATTTTAAGAAGATTGGAAAGGATCTTATAAAATCAAGTCAGGCAAAACTGACAGCGTATGGACTGATTATTGTAAATGATGATCTCGAATATGAAAGACCGTATAACGGGAGAACTTTTCCGGCATTTTATTACGATGACAAAAAAATCGGCTTAAGCCTTGAATACAAAGGGGAAAAAGAATACATATACCTTCCGGATTTGCCTATTACCATAGAAAAATCTTTAAACAGACTTGGTGCTGAAAGTATTGAGGATTGTAAATTACAATTTGATTCCATAAATTACCCAAATAAAGAGATAGACGCCATATTAAAGAAAGTCCTTGAAAATGACGGTGTAAATGCTCTGAACGCACTTGCAAATAACCTTAAATTCTATTGCACAGAAGAAGATTTAAACAATTTCCCTGATATAGTCGAATATGTGGGCACAGAAGATTTTGACACAATAATGAAAATATCGGAAACACCAGACTCATTCATTATACTGCGTAATATTTGGAACGATGAACAACTTGGAAAGAAGTGGATGGATGATTTTACGGATTACTGGATAGATGATGATTTAATTATATACTTTGATTTTGAATCATACGGTGAGCATATCCGTGAAGAAACAGACGGAAAATTTATGGACGGCGGAGATTATATCTGTGTTGAAGAAGGAATGTGCATCAAAGATGTATTGGACAGAGTTGAAAGGCAGACAAGCAATATAACAATGGAAATATAAATAAAAGAAATGAGGTAAAAAAATGATTGACAACAGAAGAATTTTAGCGGTAAAAATGGACGGTGAACTCTTTGATGAAATGAAAAAGCATTTAAAAGAAATTGGGCTGACATCGCAGAAGTTTATAAACGACTTGGTGGCAAAGGAAATTGAAGCAATAAAGCTTTCGCATCAGCAGGACATAACAACTGATATTCAGCCGAAAACACTGAACAAAGAAGATGTTGAAAAAGCGATTGATGACTTTATTGTCAGAACAGGCAGAGTTCCGAGACAGGCAGAATACAAAAATGAAAATGGACTGCCGTCATACGGAGCAGCTTCAAGATGTCTTGAAATGTCAGCAGCAGTATACGGACAGCAAAGGTTTGATGAACTGTATGAACAGGGGCTGGTAGATAAGCAAACGGATATAGGTCAGTACGAAACAATGATGAATATTTAGGCGGTACTTTCTGTAAAAAGAGAGTACCGCTTTTTTTATTTTATAAAGGAGATTTATTAACTATGAAAAGAAATATTGATATTTTAAGGGAAATGGAAAAAGAAATAACGGCGTTTCAATATACGGACGATGAGATTTACCTTATACTTGAAGCTGAAGAATGCGATTTTTGCAAGCTGTATGACGACGGGGACAGCAAAGTTGAGGAAATAAAAGAACATATTTTTAAAATTGAGAATTTACTTGGAGAGCTTACGGAAGATTTTCTTAATATTATGGGTTATGAGAAATTCGATATTGAAAGCTATAAATGGTGTGTGGGGAAAATACGGTATAGCGATTATGAAATTGTAAATTATTTTAGTTCGTTTACAGATATGATAGCATCGCTTGAATATATTGTGAGGGAGAATATCAGAGGATATAAACTGCTCACTCAGGTGGCATATGACAGCGGAGATAATAATGCGGAAAGGTGAAAATATGTACAAACAACACAAAAATTCAAAACCGTTTGACAAAAAAAGCGCAGAACCGGAGAAATATGTCTAAAAAATTCACACAAGGAACCGATTTATATATGTATGAGTGTATGATGCAGGAAATACCGACAACATGTTCTATTGCAAGAAAAGAAAGAATAAAGGGTAGATTCTTTGGTATACTGAACAAGTTTATTGAGGATAACGGATTTATGGCTATACATAAAAGGATCGTTGACACTTTAAAGAAATTTGTTTTTGAAGAGATTCCTTTTAAAGATGCGGAGCACAGAGATACGTTTTATAAGGTGTATTATAAATATAAAAGAATAAACAACAAGAATGCCGATAAAACAAGAACAGCAGTGATTTATCTGTTGAGTGCAAATATATCGTTTTACGGAGTTCTTTGCAAATATTTATCAGGACAAAGACTCAGCCTAAATCCGGAGAGACAGTATATTTCAAACGAAGAATCATACGATCTTTATCAGGCTGTAAAAAAACTGTGCGGTATGAAATCCGGACTGTACGATGAGGATTTAACCGAAGAAGGCATTATTGAAGACAAAACGGTTTGCGTTATTGTAATGGCAATGTACCTGAATAAGTACGGATTAAACCGGAAAGTATCCAACTCAGCAAAATAAAAAATTATGTGCAAATGTCAAACGGTATGGGACAGTTAAAGGAGGAAAAAATGAGTTTTGAAACGGAAAAAATAAAAGTATTGGTTGTAAAGCCGAAAGAAAAGCCTTATGCAGAAGAAATAGACTGTAATTTGGAGACTTTTCAGGAAATAGTAGGAGGCAATATACAGGATGTTTTCATTGAAGACGAAGCCGTGCTGGTTTGCCATGAAGAAGGTAAGCTATTAGGACTTACACCGAACAGAGTTATCGGTGATGATGTAATATGCGGTACATTTTTTATTGCAGGCTATGACGGCGGAGAAGAACTAACCTCGCTTTCGGATGAAAAGATAGAAAAATATACAGCGGAATTTAAAGAAGGCATTTCGTATTATGAAGATACATCCGATAACAAAAACAAGAATTTTATACATAATCTGAATATGTTTTTGGACAGCAAAGATTTTGATATATATAAGCTATCCGAATCTTATGATACGGAGGATATGCAATATGCAAAGGATGTTTTAAGAGAAATGCATAATATATTTGTCCAAACTTATGGAACAGACTGCATAGACGAGATTGACGACAGCAATATTGATTTTTTGTATGCGCCTGCGGTAATAAGGTCAATTGATACAGGGAAAACATGTATCGGACTTGTGTACCTGGATAGGACATCATCGGGTGAGCATTGGGATACCGTATATATGACAAAATTCGGAATTATAAGCCAGTCTTGCACAGGATACAATGAAACGGTAAAAAATGAAATGAAATCATATATGCCGTATACTTATTGGTACACACCCGAATATGAAGGTGACATTCATGTAAACAAGCAGAAAGCACCGAAAGATATAAAGGAAATGCCTGACTATGCGGTAACAGAGGAACAAACCCAGTCTATGAATATGGACAGCATGTAGGAGGTGAAATCCAATGAGCGATGACAAAAGGGTTCTGAGATTCGGAGATGAACACGACATTGAAGTTCCTAACGAGCCGATAGATTGTTCAGACTACAGATACTTTGACGATCTTGAGTATGACTGTTGGAATTTAGTGAAAAAATACTGCGGTGCATTTGGAATCAAACTGATACCCAATGGTGAAAATGATGAAGCTTCAATAAGTTTTGACATTGCAAAAGAAATTCAGGAGCATGTTATTAAAATGTTTGAAGAAGCGGGCGTAGAATTTAAATTTACTCCGGATGTCATAATGGCTCCGAAGGACACAATGCAAATGGGAGGCATGTAAATCAATATGAGAAGTGCGGCTGATTGTTTGTAAATCAACCGTTTTTTTACGAAATACAGGAGGTGATACGGGTGTGATTACCGCATCAGGAAATCGTATTCGTGACGCACCTTAAAGAATTGGCATATAAAATTAAGCAATCGGCGGTCGTTATTTCCCCCTTTGGGGAGATAGCGGCCGCTTTTTTTCGTTTGTGCCAATTCGGAGGTGATCAAAATAGGCATGTATATCAAAAGTCCAATCTCATGGGTGGGCGGCAAAGGTGCATTACGAGACGTTATCCTGATGTCATTTCCGTTGACTGTAGACAGATACATAGAGGTATTCGGCGGAGGCGCAACAATCCTTCTGTCAAAGCAGCCGAGCAAGTTTGAAGTATATAACGACTTTAACTCAGACCTCGTAAATATGTTCAGATGCATCAAAGAAAAGCCGTTATCATTCTTCCGTTATGCCGGATGTTTCCCACTCAATTCAAGACTGGAATTCCAAATGCTGCTTGATTTCATAAACTGCCGTGAGCCTGATTTTTCCAATATCAACAAGGAAATACAGGTTGCACAAGAACAGTTTAATGAAGAGGACAGCAGAGAGTTAATCGAGGCTTTAAGAGGCAAAGCAAAAATGTACGATGTTGAAAGAGCCGTAGCATTCTATAAGCTGATACGATACAGCTATGGAAGTGCGGGTAAAAACTTTGGCGGCCAGCCTGTGAATCTGGCACGAACACTTGAAAACATATACGCGGTAGCCAACAGACTCAGCAATGTCGTAATAGAAAACAAGGACTTTGAATCGCTCATAAAACAATATGACAGACCAAACTCGTTCTTTTATCTTGATCCGCCGTATGTAGAAACGGAGGGACATTATATGGTTGATTTTCCGAGAGAAGATCATTTCAGGCTATATGAGTGCTTAAAGAACATTAAGGGCAAGTTCCTTCTGTCGTATAACGATTGTGAGCTGATAAAGGAATTGTATAAAGACTACGTTATTGTCGAAAGGTCGAGGTTAAACTCGCTGGCACAGAGATACAGTGCCGGCAGTGAATTCAAAGAATTGCTGATTGCCAACTTTGATATAAACGAACGCCGAAAAAACGTACCAGTACAATTAAGTTTATTTGGAGTGGATGATGATTATTATGAAAGAGATTATTTACAAGACTATAGGTCGAAAAGGGCGAACAACCATACCTTTTATATTCCGTATGCGCTTAGAGATCGCGGATGATACGCTTTTGAAATTCACAACGGACGGTAGTAGGGTGATTGTTTCACCGATGAAAGAATGCGGATCGGAAATGTGCGAGAGAAAACGGCTTGAGGTGTCGCAAGATGATGCCAGAGAGCTTATCGAACACTGCTCAGATGAATCATTGAAGACCATACTATCAGCGGTTCTTAAAAAATTGAATCTAACAGCCGTAGACGGAAACGGCAAGAACCAGCAACAGACATCATAACAAAAAGTATCATTAAAATTTCGAACCATCACAGAAAGTCGTAAGTCTGCGGCCCGAATAGGAGCAGATGAAAAATGATAAGATTTTTTGATATGTTTTCGGGCATCGGCGGTTTCCGTGCGGGACTTGAAAGCATTGACGGATACAAATGTATCGGTCATTGCGAAATAGACAAGTTCGCAAACGCAAGCTATCTGTCGATGTACGATACAGAAGGCGAGGTTTATTTTAATGACGCAACCAAGATTAACCCAGAGGATATCCCGGACTTCGATTTGCTTTGTGCGGGATTTCCGTGCCAATCATTCTCAATCGCAGGCAAGCGAGGCGGATTTAAAGACGCAAGAGGCACTATGTTCTTTTACATCGCAAAAGTGCTTCAAACAAAGCAGCCCAAGTATTTTTTGCTTGAAAACGTTCCCGGACTGCTTAACCATGACAAAGGGGAAACATTTACGCTCATCATCAGCACGTTATCAGAATTGGGGTATGGTCTTGAATGGCAATTGCTTAACAGCGCAGATTTCTTTGTCCCCCAATCCCGAAAGAGAATGTATGCTTTCGGATATCGTGATGAAAGATGTGCCGGAAAAGTATTTCCTTTCACGGAATGCAACCCTCAAACTCTTAAACAAATCATTGGCGGAAGCCAAGGGCAAAGAGCATATGACTCAAACGGACTGAGCAGTACGCTTGCGGCAAACTCCGGAGGTCAGGGCGGAAAGACAGGACTGTATATAGACTTAAACGCCGATCCTGAACTTACGGAGCTTTGCAGATGCATAAAGGCGAGATACAATTCGGGGATCACAAAACGAAGAGGTGAAAATTCAGGCTGGATTGACGCGCCTATGGCATGTCTTGATCCGGGGCGTATAAACAAACGCCAGAACGGAAGACGGTTTAAATCAGATGAAGAACCCATGTTCACTCTCACGGCGCAGGACAGACACGGACTTCTTGATAAACTCAAGATTCGTAAGCTTACGCCGAGAGAGTGTTTAAGACTTCAGGGATTTTCGGAGGACAAAATCAATACCATGCTTGCGTTTACATCAGATAATCAAGCATATAAGCAGGCGGGTAACGCAGTAACTGTGAATGTGGTAAATGCGATTGGAAAAAGAATCAAATTGCTCGATGACGAGCTGTATAAAAGGAGTGACAAAATATGGACATTAAAGCAAATGTAAACTTATTCAACAAACCGGACGGCAACTTAAGAGGAATCGCCTCAATTTCCATTAACGATGATTTTATCGTAAAAAACATAAAGGTGGTTGAGGGTGAGAAAGGCTTATTCGTAGCGATGCCGTCCCAGAAAATCGGAAATGAATACAAAGATGTGTGCTTCGCAAAATCGTCAGAGCTTAGAGAACAGATAAATAATGCCGTTCTTGAAGCATACGGGCAGTTGGTGACACAAGCAAAGGAGCAGAAAAACAATGCGGGGGAAGCTAAAAAAGGACAAAAGAAAGGCAGGACCGGAGCTGAAAGATCTCGTGCAGAAGTTGAACAAGCAGAAGCTGATGAGGATTTACAGGAAGGTCAGGATGAACAGACAGAGGCAGGTCCGGTAATGAGTATGTGAGGTGAAAATATATGGCTGTTCCGTTTTATCGGTATTCATTTGAAAGTGCGCAGGATGAAGATCGCATTAATGAATACAGGGAAAGTGAAAACGAAAACATGCGCTGCCGAAACTATATTGAGGACAGCGAAACAGGCATATATGCCACAGCATACAAAGATTATGTTGTTGACGGCGACCACAGTTACGCAAAAGGATTGGTAACAGAGTTCGGGATGGAGCGAGTAATGTATGTTCTTGCCAACACCGTAAAAAGTCTTTCGCATGACGGAAGAATACGGCAGGAGATAAAAGATTGGGCGGAAAAGTTCAACTTTGGATTCAGGGAAGAGCGATTCGACAGGAACTGCATCATAAACCAGTTAAATCCCGGCGTAATAGATATTCTTGCAAACAATGTGCTTGAGGAATACAAAGGGCTGAAACTCTTTGATACAAGTCATTGTATCGAAGGCGAGCTTGGGGACATTACCGATAAGGTAATTGTCCTCTCGCCAAAATGTCTGAAAGAAGAATACTGGTCACCCGAAAACCAATTATGGCTTGCAACCGGAGGATTTGGCTGCGAACCTAATAAAATCGGCAGAGCGGTATATGCCACTTGTCTTTTTGACGGAGAAGAAACAAGATGGGATCGTCATAATGTTATTGGCGTAATTAAGCCTGAACTTATGCCCGAATGGGCGGAATATAACCTTGATAAAATAAAAGGTAAAATCAATAAAGAAACAGACACATACGATAAGAACGAAAATGAAAACGTAATGAAAATGTGAGGTGCAGTAATATGGATTTAATACTCAAACATGCAATAGAATCCAATGCTTCAGACATTCATATAACGGAGAATAAAGAAGGATGGATAAGAGAAAAAGGCAAGTTATATACATTCGGAGAGAAAATAACTGTTTATGAAATAAACAAGTTCATAGAAACCGTTATTCCGGAAATGCTTAACGAATACAGAGCATTGAGAGAACGCAAAAGCAAAGAACCCATAGACGGGGCTTTCTTTTATATGTCAAGGCGGTTCCGTATCAATATATACAGAAGTGTTGACGGAATAAACCTTGCAATAAGGCTTTTAAGCGACAGCATTCTTTCGCTTGATGAACTGTATCTGCCAAAAGAGCTGGAAAGGTTTACGGAAATAAAAACGGGACTTTTTTTGGTGGTTGGAACAACAGGCAGCGGAAAATCAACAACTCTTGCATCAATGATAGACACTATCAACCGAAGAAGAAACGAAAATATACTTACAATAGAACACCCTGTTGAGTACATACACAAGCCGATTAAAAGCCGTATTGTACAGGAAGAAGTCGGTATCCATGTTAAATCGTTTGAAACTGCGACCGTATCGGCGATGAGACAGGACCCCAACATTATTTTAGTAGGTGAAATGCGGGATTTGGAAACAATTCAGAACACAATCTCTCTGGCTGTAACCGGTCATACTGTTTATGCAACGCTTCATGCCAAAAGCGTTACGGAAACGGTGGATAGAATTATAGATGTATTCCCGCCGAAACAGCAGGAACAAATCAGGCATCAATTTGCAGGAGTATTAAAAGGTATTATGCACCAAACCCTGATAAGGGGAACGGGAGGAGCACTTGTTCCCCTTATTGAACTTTTAGCGGCTGACGATGTGGTTTCGGCAATGATACTTGGAAAACAGAAACCCAATTCCATTCGAGACTATATGAGAGGAAAATCGTCAAAAGGCAATGTCCATATTGCCGACAACGCCGCTTGGCATATACAAAACGGAAGGCTGAAGCTTGAAGATATAAAGCTGTTGTTAACTCCTGATGATTATGAAATAGTCAGAGCTTTAACAGCTACTGAGAGAAAGCGAGGTTTTAACGGATGATAACACTTTTGAATTTTGCATACGAAAGCGGCGAAATCACCTTGCAGCAGAAAGGAAAAGCCGACAGATATAAAAGAGAAACAGGTGCAAACGATGAAACCGCCATAAAAGATATGAAACTTTTAAGCGAAGAAAAACTGATAAACTTGTACGGCAAATTGTACGGATATGATGCGGACATTGATCCCGACAATCAGGATTTAACACTTGCACAGCAGTTTAAAAGACAGGAACTGCAAAGGTACAGCTTTTACCCGACAGAAGAAGACGGCAAGATAGTTCTTTTCAATTCAAATCCCGGTAAGCTTTTATATATAGAGGATCTGGTAAGAGATAAAACCGGGTACAAATCCGGGTTTAAATATATTCTGACAACAGATGCTTCTATCCAAAGGCTCATAGGAGAAGCTTTCAGAGACGGTGAAAGCGATGCATTGCCGTCAGATTTTGATATTACAGATGACACATCTGTAGGGAGTGTGATTTATGATGTATCGGGAATTGATTCTTCTGCAGTAGTAAACCTTGTTAATAAAATATTCAGAGACGCTGTGGAGAACGGAATATCCGATGTGCATTTTGAACCGCAGGAAGACGGATTTTATATAAGATACAGAAATGACGGCTCATTAAAGATAGAACACAAATTACCTTCCGAAACGGCGAGACAGATAATAAACCGTATAAAAACAATGTCAAATCTTGATGTCAACAATTCAAAAACTATTCAAGACGGAAACTGCAGGCTTGATCTGTTTGGCAAACATATAGATTTGCGTGTATCGGTAATCCCTGCGGTGAACGGCGAAAACCTCGTTGTCAGAGTTCTTGATCAGAACAGAATGAGCCTTGATGTTACTTCTATAGGATTTTCAGAGGAAAACGAAAAAGAGTTTCTTAAAATTATACATAAACCGAAAGGAATAATTCTCCTGACAGGACCTACGGGGAGCGGAAAAAGTACGTCTTTATACGCAGCACTTTCTGCGCTCAATACAGAGGAAAGATGCATTATAACCTTTGAAGATCCTATTGAGTACAGAATACCCGGAATAGTACAGGTGCAGATAAACCCTGCTATGGACGTGACGTTTCCGCAGGCTCTTAAATCCGGACTCAGACAAGATATTGAAGTTGCGCTTGTAGGCGAGATACGGGATTCCGAAACAGCGGCAATTGCTTTTGACGCTGCAAACACAGGACATATGGTGTTCTCTACGCTTCATACAAACAGCGCGGCTTCATCGATTCTCAGACTTGTTAAAATGGGGATTGAGCCGTATATGATATCCACAACGCTTATTGCGGTAATAAACCAAAGGCTGGCAAAACGTGTTTGTCCTTACTGCAAAGAAGAATATCTGCTTGAGGAGAATTCGCCATACAGAAAAGTGCTTAAATGTGGAGATGAGCCTGTAACGCTTTACCGCGGAAAGGGATGCAGAAAATGCGGAGACGAAGGATATAAGGGACGTGTTGCCATTCAGGAATTTCTCGTTATCAATGATGAAATAAGCGAGCTTCTTGACAAAGGAGGCTCAACTTTAGAAATTGAACAGGCAGCTATAAAAAACGGAATGAAAACCATAAGGCAGGACGGTATAGAAAAAGCGCTTGCGGGAATAACAACTCTTGACGAGATACACAGAACAGTATTTTTTGATGAGATTTAGGAAGGGGTAGCTAAATATTGGATATCTTAATCAGAAACAATATCATTAAGAAGAATAAATTTATTATTGACATCGGAACGTATGCCACAAAGATTTTACAGATTCGTTATGCCGCAAAAAAAGCAGAAATACTTGACGCTCAGTCCATAATATATAAAGGAATATTGGAAGAACGGAAGTTCAATTTTACGGATCTTGCCAAGAAAATAGACACCTTGATTTCGGGACAGGGAAGAAGTGACGTGGTTATATCTCTTCCGGCAGAATTGTGCGAGTGTAAAATTATTAACGTTAAAAACAAGAAAGAATCTGAAATTCCCAAAGTCATTAAAAAGGATTACACGACATTTGGCAGAGCAAATCCTGTGACGCATGTCGTGGATTTTGCTTTTATAGGCAAGCGTGAGGAAGACGGAGACACAGTGTATTATTATTTCCTTTCCGCTGTGCATAAAAGTATTGCGGCAGATCTCATTGCGGCATTTGCAAAATACAAAATGAAAGTGAAGACCATTGTAAGCAGTACATATAACCAGATATGTTTGTCGGAATTGTTTTTTGACGAATATGACCATTTAA
The DNA here is from genome assembly GCA_902784685.1 of uncultured Ruminococcus sp. Lineage (GTDB taxonomy): Bacteria > Bacillota > Clostridia > RUG12999 > RUG12999 > RUG12999. The sequence goes on along the minus strand of CACZWA010000003.1, from coordinate 16,285 downwards.
ACAGACTGTTTATTGACTTTGGAACGAACACAACAAGAATTACCGCTTTTTCCGAAGGCGTTGCAGTATATACAAGGAACATTGAGCTTGGTTTTAATTCTTATGAAAAAAGCTTATTTGACGTTCAGGAAAAAGCGGGTAAACCCGAAATAGTCCGTGCTCTTATAAATATCGGAGAATATACGGACCTTGCAACGGAGCTGATAGGCGGTTATTTCAGAGAGCTTGACAAGGATGTATACCGTAAGTGTATTGATGAAGTGGATAATCATTTTATAAGTAATATTTCAAGAGTCATTGATCTTTGTGAAAGCAATGACTTTGCGGTATCAAAAATATATTATTCAGGATATGTTTTAAAGGGCTTTGAAGATAAGCTTGAGGAACGCTTAAATATCGAAACGAAGCAGATTGTATTTTCGGCATTCGACAAAAAAGCGGGCAAAGGTTATACACTTGAAATCGGCGATACTGATATGAACGGCGAATACTCAAATGCGCTCGGTCTTTGTATCAGTCCGTACATATAAGGAGGCGAAGAACCATGAAAAGAAAGAAACTGAACCTTCTTCCTCAAGAGGTAAAAAACAAATATGCAAACAGGTATATTACATATGCCGCATCTGCACTATGCGGAATTTGTATTCTGATTTTGGTAATTCAATATATTCATATAGGAATTTTACATTTACAGATAAGCGATATTGTTAAAAACAATGAGATGTACCAAAAGGAACAGGAAACAATAGAAACCCTTAAAGTCAATATCAAAAACCACAGGACGTTTATGACCGACTATGAAAGCAAGTGTTTTCCGCTTATGGATTTTATGTATGATTTGGAAGCGCGCCGCCCGGCAGACCTGTTTATTATTTCAGTCGATTCTTCCGACCGCCTTATAAATGAAGGGGCGGATGAAAAAGACACCGAATCCAAAGAACAAGGAAAAGACGAAACAAAAGAAGAAAAGACTGACGAGGACAAGCTCACCGAAATAACATACAGACAGGATCTGGCAGGGGAACAGATAGTTATAAGAGGTTACAGCGCAAATCAGGAATCGCTTTCAAACTTCATATATGATATAACACATTTTTCGTATATAGGAAGCGCGAAAATCACAGCGATAGAAGAACACACAATAGAAAACGGAAGATACAATATATTTGAGATCGTAGTAACGGGAGGTGTACAAAATTGAAGCTGACAATAAGAGACAAATGCATACTTTTTACTCTTGTCTTTGCTTTCTGCATATACGGCGGTTATAAAATATTGTGGACGCCTGCACAGGAAAGAATAGTACAGCTCGAAAAAAACAAATCGGGAGTTGAAGGCAAAGCAGGGGACATAGAAGCACTTCGTGAACAAACCGAAAAACTGAAGGCTGAAGAAAAAGAACTCTTTGACAGCGTTTCGGGTATAAAGAAACTTACAGGCAGTCTTACTATGACAAACGAGGAATTTCTTGTGTTTTTGGGAAAAAGCGCAAAGGAGAATAATGTTGTGGTTTCCGGCTTTAATGATTTGGGGCTGACAAAAGAGGACGGAATATATAAGCTGGCATTTGATTTTGAACTGAAAGGCAATAGCGCGGACATTAACAAGGTGCTTGAAGATATCAATAATATAGGGATAAAGTGCAGTTACGGATCTTTGACTTACAGACAAGACGAGGAATATGACTATCTGAAACGCTTCTTTGACGGTTTTACAGAGCTTCCGTGGTATAAAGAACCCGATAAAGAGGAAGAAGAGGTTAAGAACGAAGATGTAATACCGGAAGAAGAGTATGATTCGGAGATTGTCATTGAGCAGATAATGCCCGATTATACACCTGTTCCGGAAACGCCTTTACCTATCCCTGCGGCACCGGAGCCGGAAACACCGAAACCGACACAGCCGCCTGCCGAAGATAATAAACCGAAAACAATCGAGGACAGACTGAATGAACTTTTAAAACAAACGGCCGGAAGTAATGTTCAATACAAAGCAGTATTCTTGGCAAACACGGAGCCTATTTACAAAGCGGGACAAAAAATGCGTTTGTCGGTCACGGTATGCTTTGTTATGTACACTGAGCCGACTGTCGAAACGAGTTTTTTAAAGCTTTTGGAGCGTGATAATAATGATGTACTATGAGTACAAATCAAGAAGCCGTGTTGACGGAAAAACAAAAAGCGGAGTTATAACCGCAGAATCGTATGATAATGCAACCGATACATTAAAAAGACGCGGAGAGGATATTATTGTCCTTTCGGAAATGCGGGACTTTTTAGGTATCAGGAAAACTCTTTACAGCATTTCATTAAACACGACAAAAAAACTGAAACTTGAATTTTTTACAATGCTTCGTTTTATGTTTGAAGCCGGGGTGTCGCTGCATGAGACGCTTACAAATATAAGAGACACAAGTAAAAATAAATCAGTAAAAATGCTTGCGTCAACACTTGCGGACGAAGTTCGCAAAGGCGCGTCTTTAAGTACGGCTATGAAAAAAAGCGGACAGTTTGACGGAGAAAGCGTTGAGCAAGTAAGAGCCGGCGAAGAATCGGGGAATATAAATGCTACAATCATAAGACTGATAAAACAGTATGAACGGGAAATAGAGTTTAAAGGCAAAATAAAAAGCGCAATGATTTATCCTGTAATAATCTGCGTGGTAATGATTGCGGTTCTATGGGTGATGATGGCGATCGTAGTGCCTACGCTTGCCGAAACACTTATATCTATGGGAGGAGAACTTCCGCTGATTACAAAAATAGTAATAGGCGTATCAAAGTTTATTTCAAAATCCACGCCGTATATAGTAGTTTTAATTATACTTGCAGTGATATCATTAAAGATTTTAAAGAAAAACGATGATATAAAATTGGCTGTAGACAGAAGAAAACTCAAACTGCCTGTAATTGGAACGATGCTCGAAAAGATAGAGCTTGCGAGATTTTGCCGAAGTCTTTCTGCAATGCAAAAGAGCGGTATTTCACTTGTCGCCTCGCTTAAAACAGTGGCTTCTGCGGTGAAAAATATGAAAATTAAAAATGCCGTTATGAAAGCCGCAAGACTCGTTGAAATTTCAGGCATAAATCTTGCTGCGGCACTTTCAAAGGCGGGACAATTTCCGCCGATGTTGATTCAGCTTATTGAAATAGGTGTAAATTCTGGGAAAATTACAGATGTTTTGGACAGAACCGCAGAACAATACGAGAGAGATATTGATGTAAATCTTAAAAGAATAACAAGTCTTATTGAACCTGCTATGATAATAATTGTGGGTTTGCTTGCGGGAACTGTTGTTATAAGTATTTTTTTGCCGATGTTCAGCATAGTGGACAGTATGGGTGTTTAGAAAAGCATCTGCAAAAAAACAAAGGCAGATGCTTACACCGTTACATATAAAGCAAATCAATATTAAGCCCGCGCTTTACCCCCCGGCTTGTAGTCTTTTGAACCGACTCGACCATATAACTTTTAAATTCATTTTTTAAGCTCCTTTAGGGCATCTTCGACATCGTATTTCTTTACTGACGGATCATTCATGAGCATTTCCGATTCAAGAAGAGCGGCAACGGTTTCGGCATTTGGGGAATTAATAGATCATATTCATACCAAGCTGTGCAAATAATGTATCTGCTTTGTTTTTAAGATCGCTGTCGATGCGAAAGCTGATATTAGATACTTTTTGTAGATATATAAACACATCCTTTCGTTTATATTATAATAAATTTAAACGCATTTATCAAATAAATAAAATGCAAATTGCGTTTTATATTAATACATTATGTAATAAGTGAAAAATTACTACAGTAATTTTTAAAATATGATTGCTGTGAAAAACTGCATTCATAAATCTTTTTTTGGAGTAAATAATAAGTACAAATTATAATAATATATATTAAGTGCTTAAATTATTTAAAGAACGCTTGACAAAATGACATAATTATGGTATGATAATACCATAGAAAGGAGTGAGAGATTTATGCCGCAGATAATACCTATTAAAGATTTAAAAAATACAGGAGAGATTTCCGAATTATGTCACAGCACCGATGAACCGATATTTGTTACTAAAAACGGTTATGGGGATATGGTTATTATGAGTATGGAAATGTATGAAAGGAATATGTATCTGAATACAGTATATCACAAGCTGAATGAGGCCGAACAATCAATAAAGAAAGGTGCGGTTATGGATGCGTTTGATTCAATAAAATCCATACGGGACGAAAATGACTTATAAAGTATATATAACAAGCGACGCATATAGTGATTTGAGTGATATTACAGGATATATTAAAAACAAGCTGTGCAATCCGAAAGCAGCAACTGATTTTCTTAACGAAACAGAAAAATATTATGAAAAACTAAAATCAAATCCTTTAATGTTTGAATGTTGCAGAGACTCCCGATTAAATGCTAAGGGATATCGTAAAATTCCAATAAAAAACTTTATCTGCTTTTATAGGGTGGATGAAAAAGAAAAAACTGTATATATAATGCGCGTAATCTACGGAAGGAGAGATTATTGCAAGTTAATTTAAAAAGATAAGAAGCTGTCTCATTACAGAGATGGCTTTTTTTATATAAAAAGTTAATAAGATACCGAAGCAGGACCTTAATTTTGAATGGAAAGGTGGTGCTTTTTTTTATTTATGAGGATAATGTTTTGGTACTTTATTATAAAAAATTTTTGGAGGTAATTTTTATTATGAAAAACTTATTTGAAAAATACTGGAGTAAAAAAGCAAACGGAGAAAAAGAAACAAAAAAGAAGGCGTTTACGCTGGTCGAGATTTTAATTGTAGTTGCCGTTATCGGGATATTGTTTGTAGCACTTGTGCCAAGAATTGATTTTGCGGGCGATAAGGCAAGAGAAACAGGAGTTAAGAACGATTTCAGAAGTTTTGAACTTGCAGCCGAACAGTATCTTCGTGAAAAAGGCGGAGTATCGGATGTAGCAGATATAGCGGCACTTTGCGGCGATTCCGCTATTAATATGTATCTTGACGGTGCTATGCAGTTTGAAGACAGCGGAAGCTGTGCAAAAGAAGACCCGTGGAATCAGAATTATACGGTTCAGCTTACTAAACCTACCGGCACAGGAGTTAATCCCAACAACGGAGCAATTATATTCATTTCAAACGGAAAAGACAGTTTGAAGAGTACCGATGCGGATAACTATGTTCTTACAGTTACATATGTTGACGGTCAGATTGAAAGCAGCACGGTTGGCTTCAGCAGTAATATTGAATCAGCCAATACTACAACAATGGCAGGAGACGCTTCATCAATGACAATTTCAGACGGAAGCTCTGCAGTAGTATATAAGAAAAACTAAAAACATAAGAAACCACGTTTCGGGCGGGTAAGTCCGCCCGGAATGGGCTTGAAAGGAGAAAAACAATGAACTTTTTTAATTTTAAAAATATAAAAAAGAAAAAGGCATTCACGCTTGTAGAGATTTTAATTGTTGTTGCTGTAATCGGCATACTGTTTGTGGCACTCGTACCGAGAATTGACTTTGCCGGAGATAAGGCAAGAGAGACAGAAGTTAAAAACGATTTCAGAAGCTTTGAAATAGCGGCAGAGCAATATATCCGCGAAAAAGGCGGATTGTCGGAATGTGATGCCGTATTGGGTCTTTGTGAAGATGATGCTCTCAATATGTTCCTTGACGGAGGGCTTAAGTTTAACTCTGCCGGAAACTGTGCAAAAGAGGATCCGTGGAACGGTACATATACGGTTCAGATAATGAAACCGACAGGAACGGGAGTTAATCCGAATAACGGAGCTGTTATTTTCATATGTAACGGTAAAGACGGAAAGCTTGATGCGACAGATGATAACTATGCCGTTGCGATAACATTCCACGACGGTGAAATTGATTCCGCAACGACAGGCTTTAGCAGCAACATTGAATCCGGTATAGCAATCAGCGCAGGTTCTGATACTAAATACGAGATTACATCAGACGGTATTTCTTTACAGTATAAGAAATGAGAAAACCGGCGTTTACATTAATTGAAAGTATGGTCAGTCTGCTGATTATAAGCGCAGTCAGTATGGCTGCTATGACCTTTTCATCTGCTTATTTAAAGACCGGCTATGACAGAGATGTCAGAATGTCAGCAGTCACAAATAATATAAACGCTGTTGAAAAGCTTAGAGCTGAGGTAACAACTTTACCTCAGCTCTATGAGTTTTCAAAAGACAAAGATATTAAAATGTCAGCAGTCGGATTAGGTGAAATAGAACTTCAAGAAGACGGAAGTTTCACCGTAAAAGAATATGAAAATAATAATTTTTCGGAAAAAGTCAAACCGAAAAAAGCGAATCTTTTTAAAATAGAGGTAGGAGGAAATATTCCGAATACAAAAATAATAACGGTGGTGATACTTAAATGAGAAAAAAGGAAGCATTTATGCTTACAGAAACTCTTATATCATCGGGTATATTCAGTATGATTGCGTTAATCGGCATTTCGGTTATATCGCTTATTACATTTACACTTTTTTCGGGTCAGACAGAAAGTACAAACAGGTCAAATCTTAATGAAACAATATTTTATTTAACCCGTGAAGTACAGTCGGCCGAAGGAATAAGGATAACAGAGGACGGCAAATGCCTTGAAATAAAAGGACGAGGCAGAAGTGGGTATAATCTTAAATATTCAATATCAGAGGGGTATCCTTCCGATTATCTTGCTTTTAACAATAAACGGCTTTTTGATATAGACGCTGAAACAAGCCGTTTCTGTTTTGAAAACGGATTGCTTAGAATTGAGCTCGGTACCGTGAAAAACAATATTGAGGTAAACCAAAGGGAAATGCCTTTTGTTGTCACGGTAAAACCGCGGTCGACACTTTTCGGGGAGGCTGAGTAAAATTAACAACATGAAGAAAAAAGGAAATATAAGTTTTGTCGCATTTACAGCTTTGATTGTGGTATGCTGCGGTGCAGCCTTGCTGACAGTGGCAAGCGAATCGAGTTACAATGCAAAAAGAGAATATCAAAAAATGGAAAAACGGTATATAGCGGAAAGCGGAGTCGATACCGCAACAGGACTGTTTCTCAGTTATCTTTCAAACCGGGATTTGGTGCTTGCATATACAAAGAGCGAGGATGGATATTTCTGTGTAACGGACGAGTTTGTACCGTACATTACAGATGAAATCAAATATTCGGATAAGGAAGATGTTGTTCCCGTTAAAATAGTTGAAAGCGAAGCTCGTGACTACCTTGCAGGGATTGGGTTTCTCGGCTATACTAAGGAAGGAAGCATACAAATAGGAATAAATACTTTCGGAAACAAAGAAAACTTAAAGTTATCCGAAATGTGTACGGAATATGATTTTTTATTATCGTTGCAAGGAGATGATGAAAGTAAAAATAAGCGAAGTAAGCTAAAGCCTATATATCTTACCGTAAAATCAAAATATATGGGCGGTGAAGTTATGGCAAATGTTAAAATAAGCAATCTGTATGCGGAAAGGGAAGCGTTTTCCGATATAGGCGAAGGAGAACAGGGAAGCGTTAAAGCTTTCATATGTACAGACAATGCAGAAGTTGAATATGAAAACTATCAGAATTTTTAGGAGAGTGGTAGGATGAAACGAAAAAAAGGGTTTACCCTTGTAGAAACATTGGCTGTTCTTGCGATAATCGGAATATTAATTGTCGGCACAACGGTTGGAGTAAACACTCTCTGGCAGAATAACAGAGTAGATATATGTGAATCTGAACTCAGGGATTTCAGTACTTCTATTAAAAGCTATATATCGGATTATAAAGCGATCACCATTGCTCCTGACAGCAATTACAGCGAGGTTCTGTCTGAAACGGCGGAAATTTTGAGCAGTAAGTATTTATCGTGCGATATAAAAATAAAAAATATCGCCGAGGACAAAAGGAGTGCTGTACTGCAAACAAAGATAAAAGAAGATCCTTGGGGCAACAAATATGAGTTTGATATTTACACATATGAAGGAGAAGATGCCGATTCAATGCCCGGGCTTATAGTTATATCAAGCTGCGGCAAGGATGCAAAAAGCAATAGACAGGAATATAAAAACGGCAATTACGGCGATGATGTTGTAGCCGTAATAAAACCGAACTAAGGAGGTGATTTAGAAAATGAAAAAGGCAGTAACAATTGCGGTTTTCCTTCTTGCTCTTATGTGCAGTATTTCGGTACTTGCAGATGAAGACGCAATGAAAATTTCATTGGGCGGTACCGTTAAGCCTGCAAAAGAGATTGGCACAGGCAAGGGTATAACATTTACACTTCCTGAGCTTGGCAGTAACGAGTTCTATATATATGCTATTGAACTTGCTGTATTTGAAAAACAAAACGGGGAGGACAAATGGCATATATATAAAGATGCAAACGCAGCCGAAAGCAAAAAACAGTATATAGAGTCACCGACGAGCCTTACATTCAATGTAAACTTTGGGGACGCTTCCGATTACAGGGATAAAGCAAAATATAAGATGGCGTACAGGTATTATGTGCAAAATCTTCAGGACACTTCTTTAATTACGATTGCCGGATCCGATATTAAAGACGGCTGGCGGCTGGTAGGCGAAAGCGATACATCAGTATCAAGCGATGACGGTTTTATGTTCTATAAAAACTCTGCGCCGATAATGAAAATAGAAGGTTTTTCATATAAGATCCATCATCCTGAAGGGTTGAAAACAAGAGATATTACGGATACGGCAAAAGTTTTTTTCCCTTTAGATGTATTTGAAAACGGCGTTACGGTGCAGATGACGGCATCAGATTTTGATACAGAGGATATTTTGACGGCTTCTTATCGCCTTGAAGATGCCGTGACCGGTCAGGTAATAAAAGAATCGGCTTTGCCAAATGATTCAAGGATAGTAACAGACTATAAAACCGATTCATACAGGCTTTATATAACCGTATCGGATAATTACGGCAGGAGCGTAACATCGGAAGCGTATGTTTTTGCGGTTGACAGCGAACCTGCTGTTGTAACAGGTGAGTTTGATGACGGCGGGTATGCTGTTATGGGCGAGAATCTGTTTTCGGATTTCACGGTAAATGACGGCTTCGGTGAATTGATGACTGACGGAACAATATATGCAGAGATATTTTTTAATGATACTCTTTTCTGTTCCGAATACCTTACGTATATTGGCAACGGAATGTACAGACTTGATAAAACAGGAATGCCTGACGGGGAATATACCGTTAGGCTGAATTTATATGACAAGGCAGGAAACAAAAGCGAGCATGTATTTTATCAGACGCTTGACGATACTCCGCCTGAATTGGTTTTTGTTCATCCGGATGATAATCCTTCCGCTACATACTATTCTGAGTGGATGAACGAAAGCAGGCAGATAATATTTAATGCTGCTGATAACGGAGCGGGGATAAATATATATAGAATATATCTGTCGGGGATATTTGTAAGGTCAAACAGTTTTAGCAACGCTCCGAAAGAGAAAACCATTATTCAGAATGTAACAAATACAAAAACAGGCAAATTAAGTTATGAAATTCGGGTATATGATAATGCGAAGGCTATAAATAAAAGCACAAACAGATTTAAAAGTTCAAACGGTAACGGCACTACGGTATATAAAAGTGTGTGGCTTGATAAAACAAAGCCGTCAATAACAATAAATCATGAAGACAGCGGATGGAAAGAAGCTCCGTACAGCGTTACGGCAAATTTCAATGATTATCCGTCAAGTGAATCTGTTTCAGACGCGTCCGGAGTAAAGACAAAAATGTATGCCGTAACACAGAATATTACGGAAGAACCTGTTTGGTCTGTGTATTCGGAAAATGTTTTGTTGTCTGAAGGCGGTGTATACTTTATACATTTTAAGGCGATTGACAATGCGGGCAATGAGCAGACGGAAACGGTAAGGGTACGGTTGAACACAAAATCTGTGATTGTCGGCAGGGTGCGTCCGACAGAAGAATATATGCATACAATATATTTCAGTTCTCCCGGCTTTTATGTTGTTAAAAACACGGCATATATCACAAAGTATCATTTGGAGTTAAAAGATAAGGACGTTGGAGATGTGATAAAAGCAAAGGTCCGGCTTATAAACAGGGATGAGAACAGTGTATTCGGAACAAGCAAAAGCCTGATAGACGGTGGCGGAAACGAAGACAGAAATGTTGTATTCAGTATGCCTTATCTTGACGAAGAATTAAGAGAGCTTCCGGACGGCGTTTACGATATGTATATAACAATTTCGGAAATTAAAAATGACGGAGAAGAAATAGTAACGCATAGAGACTTTAAAGACTGTGAAGTTGTTATTAAAAGAAACGCTCCGCCAACACCTGTTATAAACACGGAAGCAGATAAAGTCAGTATAACATATCCTGAAGAGACGCTTGCGGAAAGTCTTAATAACGCCAATGTTAAAGCACACAGTAAATATCAGTACAAGGCTGTTAAAGATTCGGATGCATCTACAAATGTGTACAGGAATTATACTGGCGAATTTGATGCAGATGATTTTGTTGTGACTGCGCTTTACACAGATATTGCGGGAAATACTTCCGTAGCATCGAAACGGATATATAAACCTGAAAGCGATACATCAGGTAAAAATATAATAACAGAAGGTAATACAGTTACTGTTGAAGAATCAAGAGCGGCGGATGTGTATTATATCGGCACGCGCAGGGACAAGAATAACGGTATAAATAACAGTATATTCGGATTTTTGAATTAGGAGGGTAAAAACTTGAAAAAAACAATTATTACGGTGTTTGCTATTTCGCTTCTTTTAACAGTAAAAGCGGGCGCAATTGAGATTATAGGCATAGATACCGACACATCATTTATTGAAAGATTAGACCGTGATGTTGCAGACGATGCAAAGTACCTTAGAAATATTGCCGCAGGCTACGGTAACAGATTTGTCGTCGAAGAAAAAGACTATGCCGATATTACCCCTATTGATAGATTTTTCGAAGAACTGTCTGCGCCTGTTACACTTGCCGAACTTGACAGCGGACATTTAAGCTTTAACACTGAAACAATATACAGCGAGGAGCTGAAAAAAGAGTGGAATCTGTTTAAAATGATGGGAGGACTTTCGGGATGCAAAGCAGTATTTGAGCCTGTCGTATATTTTAATATCTACCGAAACATAACGCTTGTGGGAGGATATGTGAAATACAACGTATCGGACGGGTATTACGGAGAAGCGTATTGGCGGTATATATGCGGCGTTGAGGATATGACAAAAGAAATAATATCGTTTGAAACAAGGTTGAATCTTCTCGACAAGACAAAACAGATGTATAATAATATAGAAAACGATAACAGCTTTAAGGTGTTTTTGCTTGTCGACGGAGCAATCAATTCTATTTGGGAGCGTGATGCGGAGTGAAAAAGATAATTGCTGCTTTGTGTGTATTCAGCTGCATATTTCAGGTATGCGTATCTGCTTATGATTATGATGACGGTTATATACGGAAGATATACATAACACATGATGATGAGAGAGTTGACGGGAAATTTGAGCTGATGGAAAAGGAAAGCGTGACGTTTGGTATAAAGACATCACCTTCAGATGCACAGAAAGACATTAAATGGAGAAGCTCAAATTCTAAAATTGCAAAGGTAGATCAATACGGAAAGGTTACGGCGGTAAAAAAAGGAACCTGTACGATTTATGCAACATCAACAGTCAATAAATCGGTTTCGGATCATGTTGCGCTGACAGTTACCGAATATGTGAGATTCCCGGACAGAATAACCGTTACTCCGCAGGAGAACGCTGTGTTTGAGACAGGTAAACAGATACAATTTACCGCCGATATGTATCCCAAAGAAACAACCGAGCGAGAGATAAACTGGAGAGTGTCTGGAGGCGCAAGTATTGATCAAAACGGGGTTTTAACAATCAAAGATAAAGGTACGGTCAGGATTTTTGCGTATTCAAAAAATTTTAAAACAGTCGGTGAATATATAATAAATGCAATATACGGCAAAGAATATTTTGAGTTGTGCGGCACAAAAAACAATGTTCCGCAAGACAGAGCAGTTATTATTGAATTTGATTCGGACGTAAGCAGTTTGACCGCTCGCAGCAGTATTTTTGCATCATGTGACGAAACGGGTAACGGTGACAGAATCGGAATAAATATTAATGTTTCTGGCAGCATCGTTAAGGTTTCTCCGAGTGAATTATGGAAGGCGGGGGAAGTATATATTTTTATAAAAGATACCGTTTCGGACAATAACGGCAATTTGCTTGGGAAAAACATAAAATACAGATTGAAAGTGAGAGAGGTAAAAGATGGGTTCTAAATCTAAAATACATGTTAAGGATAAGAAAAAATTTATACGGTTTGTTTTGATATGTGTTCTGGCGGTTGCTGTAATTACAGCCGTTATTTTAATAAAAACAGCAGAGCGGCCGAAAGAAGGAGAAATAACGTATAGCGCTCCTGCCGATATACAGGTGTCAAATGAAGAGATGACAGCGTTTCGAAGCCGTATAGGAACGGATATGGATATAAAAAAAGCTGTTTTGGTTTTATTTGAAACAGAGGATGAATGCATTGCGTTCATATCTGAACACGGCGCGGATAAAGAGCCTGCTAATGCGGGAGAGGGCATAGTTCCGTTAATGGAAAACGGGTACTGCAACATTGTCGGCAAACACGGAATAGAAGAAGTATTTGATACACTTTCCGATGGCGAATATTCAAAAACACCTGTTTTATACAGCAATCTTTATTGTTATCTTAAAAGAATAGGTGTTGATTCTCCGATAAGTAATGATGAAGAATTGAAAAAACTTATTCAAAATGAGAAATTTCAAGAAATGAGAAAGAAGGGTGATTAGAGTGAAAAAAGCATTTTTCATGTTAATGTGCTTTTTACTGTTATGTGAATGTATTGTATTTGCCGACACTTCCGTTATACCGGAAAAAGAATATGAATTATGGTCGCAGTCACCGTATATTACCAGCGGATTTACAGCAGATGATATCAGAATATATAAGGCATATAATATGGGCGTTTTGGAACTGTATCCTCTTGCCGAAATAGGCGACAGATATTATCTTGCCGTCTGCCCCGATAAAAATACAAACGGCGGATATAACGGCAAGACAAAGACGACGGATTTTTATTTTTATACGATTTATATTACAGATGGAGGGTTTATTATACTCTCGGACGCATATACGACAAACGAGTATTATTGGGACAGGGGATATTCGTTTGCAAATATTGCGAATCAGATAAACGCGTCGTATTACACTAATAATAATTCCGAGATACCTATGTATATATTAAATCCTTCGGGAAGATATAGTAATTCCAATTATACGGAATATGACGAATATTTCTATATAACCGACAGGGGAAAAATTTACACTATGTGTGAAGATGCCGAATATGGAGCAGAAGGGTATCCATATATAAAAAACAATATTTTATACAAGGGTCAGGACAGAAACCCCAATAATTCGTCATATCCGTATTATTATATGTCGGATAATTCCACAAAAGCAAGTAATTCTTGCCCGATATTTTTTACGGAAGGCGTAATAAGTTACGGCACAGCAACACGAGTAGCTGTTTCGGAAATGACTGTGTCAAACGGGTATAACATATATAAAACCGACTTTGATTCGGATTTAATGCCGGCATACATGAAAGTTCCCGGGACAGCGGATCTATATTTATTGACGCAGTATACAGCGGAATATAACACTTCGGCAAAAGTATTTAATTATAACATAAAGGTATGGCTGTATAAGCTTACGGAGAGCAATATGAATTTGCAAAAAACGGGCATTATTTCGACAGGAAATACAAGCATTAATTCATATAGCTGTAAAGAATTAACATCGCTTGATACAGCATATTATTCAAACGAAGGGTATGGCGTTCCGAAAATCCTTATAGGTGATTACGGAGTAATAACGATTGACGGAAAGATAGTTTCAATATCCCTAAACCCATCTGTATATACAAACAATCATTATCATATAGCGGCATACAATCAGCATCTTGCTGTTGTTCGGTCATACACAGGTTCAAACTATATTTATCACACGAACCCGGCAACAGGCTCAAACTGTTACTGGCAGGTGATTAATGAAATAAATATCAATTCGGGAGGAAATATAAACCTTACTGCCGATTTGGAACTGCCGATTTCCTCAACCGCAAATGCCGGACAAGACGGATATTTTTCATCATACAGTACATGGAGAGAGCCGTCGTTTAACACTGCGCAGTACACAGAGTTAAGCTCGTGGTGGAACAGAACTCTCACAAATGTTTTTCCGGATCAAAGAACGGTAAGAGCAGGCTGGATGACTATGGGAAACGGTCTTGCCGAACTGTGGTACGATATATATAACGCAGACGGCAGACTTAGATCAACAGGACCAACGGGATATTCAACTTATTTCAGCTCGGTTTCCGACAGGTATGAGCTTATAACTTTTGCAATAAACAACACTAAATTTCTGGTTGGAATTGCTGATGTTGGCAGGACATTTTTGCTGGAGTATTACCGTGTGGCAGTTGTTTCGGAATCAGATACCGGAGAAGTGTCGGGGAAAACCGAATTCGGTCAAAAGAATATTACGCCGCCGATTGGTTCTGATACAGAGGTTGTGCAAAGCTTGATTGATTTTGGACAAAGCGATTTGCCGATAGGATATAATATAAAAAATAATGTGATTGATTCCGCCAAGCTTGATGTGGGGCTTCGTGAACAGATAAACACAATCAGACTGAACGATATAATCATACTAAAAAAATCAGGTTACATAAGCGGAGAACAGAACACAGGCGTTACGCTTAATTCGTATTCCGATTATGACTATTCATTCGGCAGCTCTTATGTCAGATTCTACACAAACGGACAGTATTTAAGATGGTACTGTAATTACCCGAACAATCTGGCGGAGGGCACATACGATAAATCCTTTTCTGTAGGCGATAAAAAAATATATGTGACAATAAAAGTAATTATACCGCCGTCAAATTCAGAAAGTACAACGGTGGTGTTTTGATGCTGCATATTTTAATGTTTTTATTAGGCACATGTATAGGGAGCTTTATAAACGTAATCTTTTCAAGAAAAGATTGGTTTCGCGGGAGGAGCAGATGCGATAATTGCGGATATGTTTTAAAATGGTATGATATGATACCGCTTATAAGTTATATTTTGTTGCTGGGGGAATGCCGGAAATGCAAAAATAAAATAGATTATTCTCATTTTATGAGCGAACTTATAATGGGAGCCGCTTTTCTTTGCGGCTCTCTTTCGTTTGAAAAATATGGAGTATATTACGGCATTGTTGTGTCCGCCGCGCTTTTTTCTTTGGCGGTTGCGGCTATTGAAGACTATAAGGAGCAGATGGTTTACAACTTTATATTAAACGGAGGTATAATCACAACATTGGCGGCAAAGATCATTTTGATAAAAGCGGGTATGGGAAATATAACAATAACGTTTGCGATTTTATCAGTCCTTATACTTAAACTTATAGGATGGATCGGTAATTTTGCGTTTAAAGGAAAAATAGGCGCAGGAGATTTTGACGCATTTATAATCCTGTACATATTGGGAGAGTGGCAAAGCCTCTTTTTGTCGCTGACGTTCGCCGGCGTAATAGGCTGCATTATTTATTTGCCGCAGATAATACTTAAAAAGAAAGAAAGAAAAGAACCGCTGCCGTTTATTCCGTTGATTTTTGCGGGTGCGGTATGCAGTTTGTTAATTTAGTATTGGGAGGTTAAAATGATTTTAAGGAAAAAGCTGATAATTCTTTCTGCCGCTTTTTTGGCGCTTGCCGCAGTGTTTGCTTTTATACCGGCAATTACTTGCAGTGCGGCAGATGCCGTAAATACTGAAAATATTTTTTTAAAGTCAGACAAAGCGCATAAGTATGCTGAAAAAATAAAAGGCTTTAAAACAGAAACAGCAGCTGAAAAAAAGTCCGAGAAAAAAACACCCGGCAGGGTAAAGACTGTGACAATTCCGTATTACAGTCTTATTTGTAAATCAGCCGAAACAAACGGCATTCAGGAATATGAACGGCTTATTTATGCTGTTATGATGGCAGAATCAGGAGGAAGAGGAACAGATGTGATGGGGTGCAGCGAGTGCCCGTATAACACGGAGTATTCTCACAGCCCCAATTCCATAACCGATGTAAAATACTCCATAGAAGTCGGAACAAAGTATCTTGCGCAGTGCCTTAAATCGGCACAATGCAAATCTAATAATGATGTTTTAAACATTA
>CACZWA010000002.1 GCA_902784685.1 uncultured Ruminococcus sp. | reverse complement strand
GCTGTAAACCTTTAATTCGGGCAAAAACATTCCGCATTTTTTACCTATAAGCCTTATATCCGACGTTTCGGGCATATTCATTGCCCACGCAACTCTAAACGGCACTCTTATTCCTCCCTCAAAGGTTATCGTTCCGCACGAAAAATCTTCAACATCCATTTCATCGGGATTAAACTTTCTCGCAAGGTCAACCTTTCCCGTAAGAGCGCCGCTTCCCGCAAGAGAGCCAATCTCATTTTTGTGGTTTTGCCCCGTAACGGCACTAACGCTTTTTACTTTCGGATTGCCCATAAGCCATACAAGTGCGTCAAGCATATGCACGCCTATATCAATAAACGCACCTCCGCAGCTGAACTTTTTCATATGAAAAGTTCCCCAAAACGGTATGCCCCTTCTTCTCGTTCTCGAAAGCTCGGCATAGTAAATGTCGTCAATAGCATTTTTTTCTATATATTCCTTTGCGGCAAGCCTGTCGGGAGTAAACCTCATACTCTGACACGCCATAAGGAGCTTACCCTTTTCCTTTGCGAGTAAAAACATTTCCTCGGCATCCGTATAAGATACCGCAAGAGGCTTTTCGCAAAGAACATTTGCGCCAAATTCCAGCGCCATTAAAGTATATTCCTTATGAAAACAGTTCGGAACGCAGACCGAAACGATGTCGGGTTTTTGCTCGGAAAGCATTTTTTCGGCGTCTGTGTAATATTTTTTTATTCCGTGTCTTTCCGCAGTACCTTTTGCCGCCTCCTCATTTATATCCTGTACGGCTACAATTTCAAAATCATCGGCAAAATGCTTGTATGCATGAATTTGTGCGAAGCATGGTTCAGAGGCGAGCTTGGTTATATGTTTAAGTGTTATTCTCTTTTATGGGATTTTTTTCATAATCTTTTTATTGATTTGGAAACAAAAAACTTAAAACACCGTCACCACGGCGTATATAAAGCCCTTTTGTACCTAAAAAACAACTATACAACAGATGTATCTCCCGAATATCTGGCAAACCTTTGCAATATGAGTATGACGGCTTTCCGCAGGCAGTTTGCCGAAGTAACAGGTACTTCTCCCGTAAAATACAAAAACCGTCTGCGTATGGAAAAAGCCGAAATGCTGCTTAAAACAGGAGAGTATAATGTAACCGAGGTTTCAAACTATGTCGGTTGCCCCGATATTTATTATTTTAATAAGTTGTTTAACAGGTATATCGGCACAAATCCATCCGACCTGATACCTTAAAAATCGCCGACCGTAAATTTTTAATCAATAAATACTTGATTTTTGCTGATATATAGTGTATAATATTAAATGAAGAATAATTTATGTTTGCGGGAGTTGCGTAGTGAGTAATGATATTATCGGTCAGGAAAACATCAAAAAGCTTTTCTTAAATTCCCTAAAAAACGATACGCTCGGTCATTGCTATGCGCTCGAGGGCGAAAGCGGCATGGGCAAGAGCCTTATGACCGACTATATTGCTCAAATGGTGGTTTGCGAAAACCACTGCGCCTGCGGAAGCTGTAAAAGCTGTGTTATGGCGCAGGCAGGGTCTCACCCCGATATTGAACATATTGTTCCCGAAGACGGCAAAAAAAATATCGGTGTTGAGGCGGTAAGGTCAATGATTGCGGACATATATGTAAGACCGTATATGTCTAAACGCAAAGTTATTATTATAAACAACTTTGAGCTTGCAATGCCACAGGCGCAAAACGCCATTTTAAAGGTGCTTGAAGAACCTCCCGAATATGTGCTTTTTCTTCTTACCGTATCCTCGGAAAAAGATATGCTTGATACGGTAAAATCACGCTCGGTAATGCTTAAAATGCAGCCTTACACAAAGGCGGAAATAGGCAGAGCTTTGAGCGAAAAAACTTCTCTCTCGAAGGACGAAATCGCCTTTTCCTGCGCTTATGCGGCAGGAAATATAGGCAAGGCTCTTAAAATTGCTTCAAACGAGGAGTTTACGGACATACGAAACAAAAGTTTTTCAGCCGTTATGGCGCTTATAGACGAACACAGAATATTGCCGCTTATTAACTTAACAAAAAAAGAAAACAGCAAAAATATAAGCAGCATTTTGGAGTGTTTGCTTAGTTTTTTAAGAGATATTATGCTTATTCGTATAGGTATGGAGGATTCTGTTATAAACCGTGACTTTGCCGAAAAACTTTCACAGGCGGCTCAAAAAACAGAACCCGAAAAGCTTGTCAGGGCAATGCAGGATTTACTTGAAACCGAAAACTACCTGCGCAGGAATATAAATTATAATCTTGCCGTATCGGGCGTTTTGCTCGGCAGTCTTGAGGAGCTTTAAGCAGCCTGCTTTACAGAAAGGATATAAACAGATGGTTGAAATAGTTGGTGTCAGATTTAAAAGATCCGGCAAAATATATTACTTTGCACCGAATAATATTCAGCTTCAAAACGGCGACAATGTTATTGTGGAAACCGCAAGAGGCGTTGAGTTCGGCGAGATTGCCATTTCAAACAAAGAGGTTGATGACAGCTGTATAACTACTCCGCTTAAACCCGTTGTTTGCAAAGCAACCGAAGCAGATAAAGCGCAAGTTGCGGAAAACAAAATAAAAGAAAAAAAAGCTGTTCGTATTTTTAACGAAAAGGTCGCAAATCATGGGCTTGATATGAAGCTTGTAGATGTTGAATACACTTTTGACGGAAGTAAAGTTTCGTTCTTCTTCACGGCGGACGGCAGAGTTGATTTCAGAGAGCTTGTAAAAGACCTTGCTTCAACCTTCCGTACAAGAATAGAGCTAAGGCAAATTGGCGTGCGTGACGAGGCAAAAACCCTCGGCGGTATCGGCATCTGCGGCAGAGAGCTTTGCTGTTCGGGCTTTCTTGGTGAATTTATTCCCGTTTCGATAAAAATGGCAAAAGAACAGAATTTGTCGCTTAATCCGACAAAAATTTCGGGAAACTGCGGCAGACTTATGTGTTGTCTCAAATACGAGCAGGCGGCATATGAAAACCTTGGAAAAACAATGCCCCGCAACGGCGCATATGTCAGCACCCCCGACGGTAAGGGCAACGTGGTAAACGTTAATCTTATCGAGCAGGTTGCGGATGTACGCCTTGAACCGAGCGGCAACATAAAGCAGTACAGCGGAACAGATATAAAAGTTATAAAAAATAACGAGCAGAAAATAGATTCGGGCACTATGGAAGAACTGAAAGGCCTTGAAGATTAGACATTTATGAGGTGACCTACGGGAGATTAAGAATCTTTCCGGCTTGAGACGCCGATTTTAATGTATATATACACTTTGTGGAGGTGAAAAAAATGGCATACTTTATTACTGACGAATGCATCAGCTGCGGCGCATGTGCGGCAGAATGTCCTGTATCTTGCATATCAGAAGGCGATGCAAAATATGTAATCGACGCTGATTCTTGCATTTCATGCGGCAACTGTGCAGATGTCTGTCCGGTAAGCGCACCCGTTGAACAATAATGTGGTTACTAAAAGAAGGGGCTACGGTTTTGCCGTAGCCCCTTTTTCCGTAGTCCCTTTTTCCGTAGTCCCTTCTCTTTATCATAACACAAGATGTGCGGGAAGTCCGTCCTTATATACCGTTTCAGGCTCGCCCTGAATAAGCGGACGGATATACTCGGTAAGCTCTTTTGTTACGTTAAGTCCGTCGCTTGCTATCCATTCTGACGGAACATATTTAACCTCGTTTGCAATT
This sequence comes from uncultured Ruminococcus sp., assembly GCA_902784685.1. Lineage (GTDB taxonomy): Bacteria > Bacillota > Clostridia > RUG12999 > RUG12999 > RUG12999. The sequence goes on along the minus strand of CACZWA010000002.1, from coordinate 35,707 downwards.
CTCGCAATATCAAAGGTTGCGGCTGTGCATTTATAGTTTCCTTCTCTTTTAAAGATAACCATTTTGCCGTTTTCGCCTTCTTCTGCCGCTCTCACGGCATAAGCGCCTGCCATAAAAGCCTCGTCAATATCTGTTTTAGAGGCAATATGCGCCGCAGAACGCTGAACGGTGTTAAGCTCAACCGCACGGGTTTTACAGCCGAGCTTTTCGGCGGCAATATCGGCAAGAAGCCGTCCAGTACCGCTGAAAATTTTATGTCCGAAAGCATCAACTTTTTTTATCTCACTGTATGCCTCGCAAAGGTTTTTGCCTTCTTTTGTAACAAGCCCTTCGGAAACGGCAACAACAAGGTTATTCTTCACCTTAAAAAGCTCTTTTGCTTTTGCAAGAAAACCGTCAATTTCAAAAGGCACCTCGGGCAGGCAGATTATATCTGCGCCTTCGCAGTCCTCCGACTTTGCAAGAGCCGCAGCTGCCGTAAGCCAGCCGGTATCTCTGCCCATAATTTCAAGAAATGTTATGCTTTTAAGGTCATATACAGCGCAGTCTCTGACTGTTTCTTTTGTAACAGCGGCAACATATTTTGCCGCACTTCCAAAGCCGGGCGTATGGTCGGTTACCGCAAGGTCGTTGTCAATCGTTTTCGGTATGCCTATAAAACAAATATCGCTCCCTATAAGCTTGCCGTAACTGCTGAGTCTGTCAATTGTATCCATAGAGTCGTTTCCGCCTATGTAGAAAAGAGCTGAAATATCAAGCCTTTTAAGCTCCTTAAAAAGCTTTTCGTAAACATCGTTTTCCTTTTCGGGTGACGGTAAGCGGTAACGGCACGAGCCAAGATATGACGATGGTGTCTGGCACAAAACGTTAAGCTCCTCCGCTGTTTTCACTTTATCTTTAAGGTCAACATATTTTCCCTTTAAAAAGCCCTCTATTCCGTTTACCATACCGTAAATATGCTCTGCTTCATAATCTTTTGCTTCCATAATAACTCCTGCAAGACTTGCATTTATTACGGCTGTCGGTCCTCCCGATTGTCCGACTATAATATTTTTCGGCATAAAATCTATCCTTTCATATTTACTCCGACAAATATTTTATCATATAACAACAGTATTTGTCAACATTAAATAACCTCGTGCAGTTTTCCTCTTCTTAAAAAGTAAAGGAAAGTTCCGCCAACGCTTTTCCCGGTTATTTTTTCAGCCGCCGTGCGGTACAGCTCAAGCTGTCTGCGATATACGTTTTCAAGCTCGCTTTCGCTCATAGACGGGCTTTCTGTTTTATAGTCCACAACATAGCATTTATCGTCCGAAACAAACAGGCAGTCTATTATTCCCTGCAAAAGCACTTTTTCATCTTTAAGGCTCTCATCTCCTGTCGGCACGTCGCCCGATACGCTGATATTAAACGGAATTTCCCTGTAAACAGGAAGACCTTTTTCTTTCGCTTCACGCATTTTTCTGCATATATCAGACGACAAGAAATCGAGAATAATCTTATCGTTTACGTTTTCAAGCTCTTTTTCCGACACAAAAGCTTCTTTCACAAGTTTTTCCTTACAGCTTTTAAGAGCGCCTTCCATATCATCTGCGGAAAAATCAATAAAGCGCAGAATAAGGTGATAAAGCGTTCCAATCTCAGACGCCGAAAGCTTTTCCTCACGCATAAACTGTGGAAGCTTCTCGCTTCTTCTTTTAATAACATTAAAGCTTTCGCCGTTTTCTTCATCAAAGCGGTGTTTTATTTCCGTTACCGAATATTTTGACGCAAGCTTACTACTGCTTAAATGCGGATATTCAAACGATAGCCTTCTTTCAATTTCCGCTTCCGTTTCTTTGGAAACATTATTTGAATACGCTTTTTCGCCGACATACGTTAATTCCGCCATTTTTGCCGTAATCTCATCGGGGCTCATAACAGTAAGCTTCCAGCCGGAATTTTTATCGGCAACCGACATACACAACCAGTCGAGATACGACCTTGCGTTTTCGGGGATAAGCGGCGAGGACAAGTCTCCATTTAAGGCATTTTCGATTTTTTCTATTTTATTTTCGCCTTTTACCGTTACAAAAAGCTTTTCTCTCGCCCTTGTCATTGCAACGTAAAGCACCCTCATTTCCTCAGAAAGCGTATCGAGCTTTATTTTATACGTTATCGCTCCACGAGAAATAAGCGGATATTTAATTTTCTTTTCGGGGTCAAAACAACTGCATCCTATACCGTACTGTTTATCGAAAAACAGCTCTCCTTTTGTCCAATCGCTTATGTTAAAATTGCCGCCTACACCTACTATGAATACAATGGGAAATTCAAGACCTTTGGATTTATGTATGCTCATAATTCTGACAACATCGCACGAATCCGAAAGAATTTTTGCGGTTTCGCTTCCCTTAGTTTTTCCCTGCTGTTCTTCAATATATTTTACAAACGAAAACAGCCCTTTAAGCTCCATGTTTTCAAAACGTCTGCCAAGCTCCGTGAAAAGCGCAATGTTGGCAAGTCTGTTTTTTCCTCCCGGCAAAGCCGATATATAGGCTTCAAACGCCGTGTCTTCCATAATAACCGAAATAAGCCCGGTTATCGGCATTGCTCTCGATTTTTCACGCCAGCTTTTAATAAGTTCAATAAGCTTGCGGCATTTTTCGGCAAGCTTTCCCTCACCTTCCGCACAAGCTTTAACGGCGTTATAAAAATAGGTTTTCTTTGCGCAGTTCCTTATTTCGAGAAGCTCGTTTTCATCAAAACCTCCCGGCAGACTTCTCATAAAACCTATGAGCGGTATGTCCTGCAAAGGATTATCGGTAATTTTCAGCATGGAGATAAGAAGCTCTGTTTCGTGAGCCTCAAAAAGTCCTCCCCCAACATCCGAAAAATACGGAATGTCAAGCGCCTTAAACTCCGCTTCAATATCCTCTGTGCGGTTTCTCGGACTTCTCAAAAGAACCGCAAAATCCTTATAGCAAGACTTTCTGTATTTGCCGCTTTTTGCGTCAAAAACCATAAATTTACCGACCATTTCACGTATTTTGCAAGCTACAAGCCTTGCTTCAAGCCCAACTCTTGTTTCAAGAATATCATCATCGGCGTCCTCGGTCGTTACGGCAAGTATTTCGGGGCTTCCCCCATATTCTCCGACATCTGTTTCGGGATAATTAAAACCTGCGCAAAGCGCCTCCTCATCGGTATAGTTTATATCGCCCAAATGCTCGCTCATTATTTTTTCAAAAAGGTTATTAACGCAGTTTACAACCTCTTTTCTGCTGCGAAAATTCTTATTTAACATAATTTTCTGCTGCACGCCGCTGCTCGAATATGTATGCATTTTTCCGATGAAAATTGTCGGCTCTGCCTGACGGAACTTATATATGCTCTGCTTAACATCACCAACCATAAACATATTATTGCTTTTTCCGTCAATGCGCTTTGCTATTGCCGAAAAAATTGCCTCCTGAACAGAGTTACAGTCCTGATACTCGTCAACATAAATTTCATCGTATTTTTCACGAAGCTCCTCTGCAACAGGCAGACTTTCGTCCTGCAAAAGCTTTAAGGCAATATGCTCAAAATCCGCAAAATCGACAACATTTTTTTCACGCTTTGCCTCCGCAAATTTTTCGTCAAAGCTCTTTACGCACAGAAAAAACAGCCGCATAAACGGATAAACTTTATTAAGTCCCTTTAAAATACTTTTCGGCTCATAAGAATCTATATCGCCTATTATACTGTCGTATTTTTTCTTTAGCGTCGCCCTTGCACTCTGTGCCAGCGAAGCAAGTTCGGGGTCGCAATCCTTATTTTTTTTGCCGATTCCGCCCCATGCGCAAAGCCTTGCCGACTTATATATATCGTCGAGGCTTCCGTTTAAAACCGCCAACATGGTTTCTATTTTTTCTTTGTCATCTTTTATTGCCGCTTCATAACCCGTAACTCCGCCCTCGTCGATTAAATCCTCAATCTTTTCGTGTTCTTCTTTTATTGCCGAAAGCATAGACTTATATTTTGTTTTAATAAGCCTTGTCCAATCAAGCCCTTCCACTATTTCCTCGTCCGAAAGTCCGCTTTCAGCCCTGATTTTATCAACATTATATTTCTCCGTCTGCTCCTCAAGCCAGTCAAGCGGTCTTTCAAAACTGCCGATATATTTGTGTCTGTTTATAATCTCGTTCGCAAGCCCGTCATCTCTGCCGTCTGCAAGCCATCTCGCCATATTTGAAAAATCTTCGCCGTATTTTTCGTACATTTCATTTATGACTTCGCCCGCTACTTTTATTTTCATAAGCTCGCCTTCTGCAGAATCGAGTATGCCGAAAGAAGGGTCCATATCAATCAAATGAAAGTTGCTTTTTATTATATTAAGACAAAAGCTGTGTATTGTCATTATACTTGCCTTTGGTACCATCATAAGCTGACGCGCGGCAATTTCGCTGTCGGGATTTTCGGCAAGCTTATCACGAAGTTTAGCGGTTATTCTCTGCCTCATTTCAGCCGCAGCGGCATTTGTAAATGTAACGATTAGGAGCTTTTCAACGGGAACGGGATTTTCTTCGTCTGTAACTCTTTTTAAAACACGTTCAGATAAAACTGCCGTTTTGCCGGAGCCTGCCGCCGCCGAAACAAGAAGGTCACAGCCCCGCTTATCTATTGCGCTTTGTTGCTCTTTTGTCCACGTTGGCATTACTTTTCGCTCCCTTCATCAATCTTTTCCCACGCCTCTTTTTCGCTGAGCTTTGGCAGTCTGTTATAGCTGTTGCAAAGCGCACCGTCAAAATGGCACATAGCTTTATAATCGCAGTAAGTACACGGACTGTCTTTGTTATAACGTATCGGACTTATATCCGTTTTCCCGCTTAACAAAGCTTCACCGAGCTTTTTAAGCGCTTTTTTTAAATATTTGTTCATGTTTTCAAACTGCTCATATGTTGCAACTCTTGAATAGGCGGCAATACTGCCGTTTGTGTTAAACTTTACAGGCAAAAAACTGCTTCCCGACTGAATATCTCTGTCCATTTTTTCAAGTATAATACTGTCGGCAGGCAAAAGTCCGTCCGCCTTATATTCTTTAACGGTTATTTTATTTGCTTCCTCCTGCGAAATATCGCCGCCGGTCTTTACAATCGGGTCAAAAAGCCTGAAATACAGCATTCCGGCACTTATACCGTTTTCCTGCTCGGTAAGACTGTCGAGGTACACCGCAAGCTGTAAATTTATTCCGTAATAAAGCTCATCTACCCTAAACTCTCTTTTTCCCGACTTATAGTCTATAACTCTTATGAATTTTCTGCCGCTTTCGTCGGTATAAATATCACTGCGGTCTATCTTTCCCCTTAGCCGAACTTTCTTACCGCCCGCCGAAATTTCAATACACTTATATTTGCTGTTGTCGTCAAAGCTTATTTCGTAGCCCATAGGTACAAACTCACCGGCTCTGAGCTGCGCCGCAATCATCTGCACTGAAGCTTTTATTCCGTTTTTTACCCTCTGCACCGCCCAAAACTGGCGTGGCTCAACAATATCCGTATTCTCGTTTAATTCATCTATTTTTTCATCTGCAAGCTCCTCGGACATTTTTTCAAGCCACTCATCGCTTACGTCCTTCCAACTGCCAAACTCCTCTTTAACTTTATACGAAAGCTCCTCAACCACGCCGTGCATAAGCGTTCCGGTATCTACGCTTTTGAGGGCTGTGTCCTCACGGGGCTTTGCGTCAAGCATATATTTTGAAAAATACATAAACGGGCACTTTCTGAAAGCCTCAAGCCTTGAAACGGAGGTATATACAACATTACTGTAAGCTTCTGCGAGATTGTCGTCCGACAACCTTTTTGCCGTATTTCTGTAATCAGCGCTCTTTTTTACCATTTCATACTGCTCGTCACTGTGATTTTCAAACCAACTTTTAAGAGCATAAAAAGCAGGGCTTTCTTTAGCTCCGTCACGAATCTTGCTTTTTTCATTTGCAAGAACTCCGAGAGCAGTCTTTTCGGTAACGACCTTATCAAGCGTATCGCCTTCGCTCACAACCGTATCTGTTTCGGTGGTAAGCGGCAAAAGACTTTTAACCTTTCTTATAAGCGATGACGGTGTAAGAGATTCGCCCACGTTATCAGCCAGCGGATATACAAGATAAAGCTTTTCGGAGGGTAAAAGAAGCGTCATATATACCATAAATTCCTCGTCAAGCATACGCATTGTGGTATCGGGCGCCATACTAAGTCCGCACTCCTCAAGCTTTTTGCGTTCTTCGTCTTTTATTATACCCTCGCCCGCAAAAATTTCGGGAAATACTCCCTCATTAACTCCGACAACAAACAAAATTTTTGCATTGTGCGCCTTACATCTCTGAATATCCGTAACCGTCACGCTGTCTGCCGAAGTCGGAATTATGCCTACCGTGTGCGTTTCAAACGCCGCAGAAAGCATGGAGTAAAAATCTTCGGCGGAAATCTTTTCGTTTTCGGGTGTTACGCTGTCTATCTCGTCAAACGAGGTTATAACGGCATCGTAAATCTGCTTATATCTTGCCGAAATATCCATACTTTCCGTTCCCTCAAATTTTTGCTCATAGGCGTTAATTTTGTCTGCAAAGCCCTCGGCTCTCATAAATTCAACCACTGCTTTAATGCAGTCTCTTACGTTTTCCGCCTCTTTAAACCTTTTCTCCAAAATCAAAAGCGGCTCTGCAACTCTCCGCCTTATTTCATCAATTTTTTCCACATCTTCCTCGTTAAAACCGCTCGGAAGATAGTGCCATTTTTTTTCGCTTTTCCAGCTTGAGCCTCGTATCCCCGTTTTTAAAATATAGTTCTCCAAAATATCCGTTTCTTCATCGGATATATTATGGTAACCTGTTTTAAGAAAAGCAAAAACGCTGTCGTAATTCCAATTTTTTATTATTATATTAATTGCGCAAAGCAGGGCAAATGCAGGCGTTTCATTTATAAGCGGCGTTTTGTCGCTTACATAAACGGGCACGTCATATTTACCGAAAATCTCTGAAGCTATATTTTTATATGTATCTATATTTCTTGCCGCAACGGTAAAATCCCTGAAACGGTAGCCCTTGTCACGAACAAGAGAAATTATTTTTTCTGCGGCAAATTCAAGTTCTGAACTATAATTAAGGGCGCTTACAATTTCAAAGCTTTCGGTTTTACCTTTATATGCTTCAAATGTGTTTCTTCTAAGGCTTCTTTCAAGGTGCAAAACATCTTCTTTATCAGACAGCTTTCTTTCAAGAAAAACAGGCTTTTCCGCTTTTATTTTATAATTTTTGCAAATATCGCTAAGCGCCTGCGCTGTTTTTATCTGCATTCCGAAAACAGTCTGTCCTGCACCTTCCGAAATAAGTGTATCTGTACAAAGAGTAATTTTTACATCGGCCTGACTTGCAAGCTCCGCAATTACCCCTCTTTCCTGCGGTGTAAAGCCCTCAAACTCATCAACCAAAAATATGCTGTCGCTGAAAAAATCGGGCGCAGACGCAAGAAGCTTTGCAAGCAAAGTCAGCTCGTCATCGGGATCTGTGAATGTGTCTGAAATAAGCTTTTCATACTCACCGTAAAGCAGAGAAATATCCTGCATTTTTATTTTCAGAAAAGAGTTCTCTTCAAGCTTATTCGCTATATCTCCTACCATTTCGGCAGAATTATTGTACCTTTTAAATTCAGAAAACAAGGTTGCGAGAATTTGGCTGAAACCCGGATATCTTGCCGATGTCTTAAGCATTTTGAGCTTATTTCCGCAGTTTTTTGCCGCACGGGAAATAAGAATTGTTTTGCCCGCCTCGCTGAGCCGTGGCAAAAGCGCGCCGCCAATATTGTTGCAGACATAGTGAAACAGCCTCTTAAAAGACAAAACCTCCACGGTTCTCGGGCTTATTATTCCCAGCCTTTCCACAAGCGCTCTTTCTGTTTCATACGAATACTGTTCGGGAACAATAACAAAAACTTTTTTATCTGTCTCGTTCCAGACTTTTTCAGCAATCTTTAATATATATTCACTTTTTCCGCTTCCCTTTGTTCCGTAAATAAGCTGTAACATTCAGTCCACCTCACGCCTTATTAATAGCCGACATTTTCTCCCACAAACACAATATTTATTCTGCCCTTTATTCTCTGCATATCGCAAATCAACCTCGAACAGCAAATTCGTCCGTTACTGCCGCAACCGTTATAGCTACTGTCGTTTACGGCGCAATGACCTTTCGCCTTGCAAAAAGTATCACAGGAAAGGCGGACGCAGTTTTTCGGGCAGGCAATATTTTTAACTCTTAAAACCGCTTCGTCAATATTTTTTACTATCTTGTTTATTCCGACAACCATTATAACTTTTTTGGGGCCAAACGCAATAGCCGCTATTCTGTTTGCGTTTCCGTCCACATTATAAAGCTCGCCTTCTTCGGTAACGGCGTTTGAACTGCAAAGGTAAGCGTCCGCAAAAAAAGAATCCCTGTAAACTTTTTCAATGTCATCACGGCTTAACCCTTCTTTGTATCTGTCAATAAAATTGTAATCGCCGCTTCTAAGCAGTTCTATAGCGCCGCACTGGGAAAGGCTCATTGAACCGCCTACAGCGACGCTGTCACCTTTATTTAAAAGCTTTTTTAAAAAAGGAACAACATCTTCTTTTTTCTCTACATAATATGCGTTCATATTATTTTTTTCAAGCGCCTTCATTGTTTTTTCTACTGTTTCATTCATAATAATCTCCATTCCATTCTGCTTTTTAATGTAATTTTTCCTTATCCGAAAACACCTCCGAAGGACATAAATCTTTCGGAGGTGTCTTATTAAACTGATTTTATATTATACAAGAAGCGGGAACCAGTCAGTTATTTCTGTCCATTTCTCATATACTCCGTCCGCAAATCTTTCATGATTATGCGGGTTTGTAGCTTCAAGCATATCGTAGTAGTACCACATACCTTCAAGGTTATCGGGCCACTGAATAGCGTCAGCATGAAGCCCTTCTGCATTTACATGACGGTCAAGAAGTCTGTTAATGATTGTTATTGCTTCTGCTCTTGTTATATAATTGTTCGGTCTGAACGAACCGTCCTCGTAACCTGCAATCCATCCGTTTGCCGTTGCAATACGAATTCTTTCTTCTGCCCAATGACCGGATATATCCGTGAAACTTCCCGCAACCTTATTCGGGTCGTTCGTAAAGTACGAAACTATTGTTACGAACTCTGCTCTTGTTATGGGGTTGCCCGGTCTGAACGCACCGTCCTCATAACCTCTTATATATCCTCCGTTTTCCATTGTGGATATAATTCTGTTGGACCATCTTGTGGGCTCAACATCCGGGAAGTCGTTTTCGGTTGTGAGAATTGTATCTCTGTAATCTTCATTAAGAAGTCGGTAGATTATTGTTGCAACTTCTTCACGGGAGATATTGTTTTCGGGTCTTACATCACCTTCGGGATAACCGATAATGTATGCCATATGCTTTTCGGTGTTAAGTCTGTCGGGTGCGGTATATTTAACATATTTTCCGTAAAGAGTTACTGCCTTTGACGTGCTGAAATCATTATCAGCTTTTTCTGTCATATCTTCATTCAAGTACCAACCGTCAAATACATAACCGGTTTTAAGCGGAACGTTTACTTCATCAAGCTTTACTTTAACCGGAATGTTTCCTGTTATGCTGTCTACAACGCCTTTTTCACCGTCAACAACAAAGCTTACGGTAGTACGTCCCGAAGAAGAACCTCCTCCGCCTAACTTGGATTTTTCAAATACAGCGTAAAGAGTTGTTAAATCAGCTGTATATTCTTGTTCTCCGCTTATAACCTCACCGTTCGGTGTGAGCGACCAACCTTTAAATACATAACCGCTTTTAACATTCGGAACATTATAATCGTTACCTGTTACATCAACTACGATGGCATTTTCATCATAAAGCGGGTCTATAATACCGTTATAATTCTTTCCGTCTTTTGCAGAACCGCTAAGATAAGTACCGTTAACCGAGAATTCAACTTTCTTTATTCCGGTACGTCTAAGATCGTAGGTTGCGCTTATCTGGTTTGATTTCACCGTATCTGCCTCATCTGACGGCTTTGTTTCTACAAGGGTATCCTCTGCACCTTCAAGCTGAACAGCCTTATAAGAAGTTGAACGGATTTCCCGGATGTTTGCTCCATCGGTTACATAATAGTCTGTCTGACCGTCGATATAGCCGTAAACCGTTTCATGGGCATATGTGTCGCTTGCATCCATTACCACGGCAAGCTTTTCATCTGCCTGAATTTCAAGCTGAATGTCAGCAAGATATTCAGCAGCACTTTTAGGTGCATACTGTGCATAAAGCGGGTTTGAATCATCAATTGCCGCAAGGTCACCTGCTTTAAGCGTGCCGCCGCTTGGTGACTTCGGATATACTTTTATTTTAAGAGTGTATTCTTTTGTTGTAGAATCCTGCGTCCATTTACGCTCAATAGCGCCTGTATCAGGGTTTTTCTCGGTATATACCGAAGCCGCTTCAGGAACGGAGAAGGTAAAGCCGTGCATATCGTCCGCAGGATTTTTAATACTGTCGCCTATAAGGTTTCCTATAACTTCCGGGAATACTACATAAACATTAAAGTAACCCGAAACATTAACACTGTAAAGATCAGCATCTGTTAAGCCAAAAGATCTAAGCTGCTCGGCATAAGCCAAATAAGCGTTAAACTCATCTCTTACCGGCTGCATATCTATTGAAGCTTTATAGATAAATTCAGCAGTATTTGCAGCAAACGCTGTATCAATATGCGACTCCTCATAAACGCCTTTGTCAACACGCTGAATTTTAATGTCAGTCGGTACATCGACCGTTTCTTTCAATTTGTTTCTTGCGTTCTCAAGTGCTTGTGTGTCTGCCGCTGCCACCGTAAGCGACAAGCTGAGCATTACCGCAAGTGCTAAAAGAAACGCAATAATTTTTCTTTTCATTACCCTCTCTCCTTATAATATAATTCTAACTTTAACTATTAAAATACGATTATAGTATATCATACTTTTCCCTTAAAGTCAATATTTTTCTAAAAACAATATGCTCATTTTACAGGTATTTTCAAAGTATAAGCCAGCCGTTTTGTGACAGACTGATAAATTTTTGTTATCAGAAACATACTTTTCCGGGATTTAAAATATTCTTCTCGTCAAACACTTTTTTTATTCCTTGCATAAGCATAATCGGCGTTTCTCCGTACTGCTTCTTTATATACTGCTTTTTAGCGTAGCCTATGCCGTGTTCACCCGAAACAAGTCCTCCCATTTCCTCTGCTTTTTTGTACATAAGCTCAAAACATTCTTCAAGAAGCTTTTCCCACTCGGAACTTTCAAGCTCGTCACGGCAAATATAAACATGAAGATTTCCGTCGCCCGCATGGCCAAAGCTCGGAATACGAACACCGAATTTTTCGGCAAGCTGATGAGTGTACTTTATAAACTCATCCACCTTATTAACAGGCACAACAACATCGCACTCATCCATTTCCGTGGTTGACGCTTTAATTGCCTCAAGAAATGCGCCTCTTGCCGACCAAACGGATTTTTTACGTTCATCGGTATCGACAATATAAACGTCAAGCGCACCGATTTCAAGGCATAGCTCGGCAATACTGTTTACCTCACCCGAAACCTGCTCATCTGTGTTGCCGTCAATTGTAAGAAGAATATATGCGTCGTTTTTTGTATCGGGGAATTTTTTGCCCAGATAGCTTTCCGAAAACATTATTGTATCTCTCGACATATATTCGATTGCTGTCGGTGTGATTTTAGACCTGAAAATTTTCGGAACGGCTTCAATTGCACTTTTCATATCGGTAAAAGGAACAAGCAGACTTACCGAAACCTTCGGCAAAGGAATAAGCTTAAGAGTTGCTTCGCAAATAACGCAAAGTGTTCCTTCCGAGCCGACAACAAGGTCTTTAAGACTGTAGCCGGAGCTGTTTTTTGCCACGTTGCTGCCAAGCTCAACTATTTCACCGTCAGGCATAACAACGGTAAGCGCTCTCACATAATCTCTCGTAACTCCGTATTTTACAGCCCTCATACCACCTGCATTGGTGGAAATATTTCCGCCTATTGTTGCGGATTTTTCACCGGGGTCGGGCGGATACATAAAATCATTCTCTTCCGCAAAAGCGGCAAGCTCCATAAGAAGAACGCCCGGCTGAACACGGACAGTAAGAGTGTCGCTGTTAAGCTCAATAATTTTATTCATTCTTGTGGTTTCAAGGAGTATTCCGCCAAAGGCAGGTACCGCCGCCCCTACAAGACCTGTTCCGCTTCCTCTGACAGTTACGGGGATATTTCTCTCCCATGCAAGCTTCATAACGCCCGAAACCTCCTCGGTCGAGCATACCTTTACAAGCACCTCCGGCATATGTTCAATGCCGCCAAGCTCGTCATGACCGTAATCTGCGCTTATATCGCCGCCGACTGTAACATATTCATCGCCGACTATATTTTTAAGTGTTTGTATATCCTCTGCCGTTACTTTGTTATACATCTGCTTTCACTTCCTTTATTTTAGCAATAAGAGCAGGAACAATTTCCTGAACGTCGCCCACAAGCGTATAATCTGCCACATCAAGTATCGGTGCGGCTTTATCGCTGTTTACGGCAACAATTGTATCGGCACCTTTCATACCTGCGGCAAACTGAACGGCGCCCGATATTCCGAGACATATTATAAATTTCGGCTTTACCGTTCTTCCCGAAAGACCTATCTGATGCTTTGCATCAAAAATATTACTTTCAACAAGCGGTCTCGAACAGGCAACAATTCCGCCCAAAAGCTCGGCAAGCTCGCTTGCATAAGCACGCATGGTTTCGCTCGAAGCACCCCTGCCGACTGCAACTATAACATCCGCCTCGCTTATGTCAATATCCTTCGGTTTTGCCGAGCTTGAAAGTATATCAATTGCGGAAGCGAGCATGGCTTCCTCCGTCTTCATAGCTATTATTTCTCCCGAAGCGTTTTCCTGCGGCTTCGGCTCGTTAAATACCTTATATCTGACCGTACAAAATTGAGGTCTTGTGTTTGTTGATATAATCTGTGCCATAATGTTTCCGCCAAAAGCCGGACGTATCTGAACAAGGTCGGTATTGGGCTTCATTTCAAGAACGGTACAGTCTGCCGTAAGACCTGCCCTGCATTTTGCCGCAATTCTGGGTGCAAGCTGTCTGCCGAGATTGGTAGCTCCCACAAGAACCGACGATGGCTTTATTTTCTGCACAAAGTCATAAAAGGCGGCGGTGTATGGCTCAATTTTAAAGCTTTCAAAGCCGGGATTATCATAAACAAACACCTTGTCAACCCCGTAATATAAAAGCTTCTGCGCACACTCGCCCACATTGCTTCCGATTATCAGCGCATAAACCTCGTGCCCCGTAACCTTTGCAAGCTCCTTTGCTTTTGCGCAAAGCTCGTATGTAACCCTGTGAATTTTGCCTCCGTTATGGTCGGCATAAACACAAATTCCGTTCCACTTAGATTTATCAACAATATTTTTCGGTTCTTCTTCCCTGTATTCAATCACTCCGCCGCTCTTTTTGGTACATATTTTACACATTTTGCAGGCAGAAGAAATATCGAGTTTTCCGTTTTCGTAAGCTATTGCGCCAAAAGGACAAATTTTTATAATTTCCTTTGCATTTTCTGCATTAACAAGTTTTTGATTAATAACAAGTCTTCCCATAGCTGTCTCCTATATAAGTTTTTGTTTGCAAATTATTTCAAAAAGGCTGTTTGTCTGCTCCTCACTTGTTCCGGTAATAGTATGTCTTTCCTTTGTTTTTTCCGGCGGAAAAATTCTCTCAACCTGAGTTGCCGAGCCCAAAAGCCCGTAGTGGCTTGTGTCTTTATCGGCAAAATCATTCATTGAAACAAATGTAACAGCGTCATCCGTTACACTTTTACGGATTTTATATGACGGAAGCCTCGGAGTATTTATATCTCCGTCAACCGATATAAGGCATGGCATTTTTACTGCCATTTTTACAACCTTATCATCAAGCGACGCCGTAATTTTGACTTTGCCGTCCTCTATACCGTCAACCGACGAAACATTTGAAATATTCGGCAAACCGAGATATTCCGAAACCTCTGCGCCGACCTGCGCTGTATCTCCGTCCGTTGTCTGCTTGCCGCAGATTATAAGGTCGTACTCTCCGCATTTTTTTATACCCTGCGAAATAGTATAAGCCGTTGCAAGCACATCTGCGCCCGCAAAATTACGGTCGGAAAGCACTGTTCCCGATTTTGCGCCCATACAAACGGATTCTATTATAATTTCCTTTGCCTGAGGCGGACCCATGGTAAGTGTTTCCACACTTCCTCCGTACTTCTCGCATACATCTAACGCTGTCTCAATCGCATAGAGGTCATACGGATTCATCTTGCTTTTAACTCCGTTTCTTTTAAGAACGCCTGTAACAGGGTCAACCTCCACGTTGTTTGAGCCCGGTACTTGTTTTATACATACAAGTATTTTCACTCTTACACCTCCAACATTAAAAACATATATTATTTATTTTTTCACAACAACCGATACACCGTCCGGAATGGCGGCAATTTTTATATTTTCTTTACCCAAAATATTCTTTGCTTTTGTAAGCGCTTCATCAATCGAATGTGCCGGAATCATATGCATATTTTTAATTATATCGTCAGGCATCTCCGAAACGTAAATTACTCTCGAATGAAGAAGTATCCTCGTAAGAATTTGCGCTTCCCATTGGTCAGGCACGGTTTCAAGCCTTCCCCTGCTCAAAAAAAGCCGCATAATCTTGCTTAAATTTTCCTCGTCGGCAAGCTGATGGTAAAAATAGTCTCCGCCTGTGCCGTCATTTGACGCCGCAAGCATAATAATAACTCCGCCTTCTTTTACCGTAGCTTCTGCCGCAGTCATTCCTTTAACCGCCTGATAAATGTTTTGGTCAAGCGGATAACCGCCGTTTGTTGAAATTGCAATATCGGCAGGAACAGCCTTTGCTCCGCAAAGCGACGACAAAAACTCCGTTCCCTTTTCATGGGCTTTTTCAAGGTCGCCCGCAACCGCATATATTACCTCTTTTGACGAATTTAAAACAACGTTCACAATAAATTTAAGCCTTGCGGTTTTTGCCGCCCAAAGCATATCTTTATGTATCGGGTTATTTTCAAGCACTCCCGTTCTGGCATTTGCGGAATCAATAAACTCCGAGCAGTGGTTTGCAAGCACGGTTTTTCTTCCTGCAATACCCGGAAGTACGCTCTTTCGTCCGCCCGAATAGCCGGCAAAAAAGTGTGGCTCAATAAAGCCCTCGGATACAAGAAGGTCGGCTTCAAATGCAATTTTGTTTATTTCACATTCTCCTCCGGAAGGAAGCGTACCTATACTTACAAGCTTTTCACGCTCATCGCAGTCGTGAATGTAAATATTTTCATTTTTTACAATATCCTCTCCGAATTTGCCTATCAGTTCCTCTTTTGTAGTTCCTCTGTGGCATCCTGTTGCTATAAGAATGGTAATATCGGCTTCGGGATTTCCCTTTCGTATTTCTTTAAGCATTGCCGGCATAATAACCTTACTCGGCACAGGTCTTGTATGGTCGCTTGCAATTATGACGATTTTTTTCTTGTCCTTTGCAAGCTCACTTAATCTTTCAGAACCAATCGGAGCTTCAAGCGCTTTAATAACAAGCTCTTCACCTTTTGCGTCCGGTTTATAATTCTCTATTGATGATGTAAGCACGCCTGCAAGCTCGCTCTCATCAAATTTGTAAGACATTTTTTTCTTTCCGTACGGGAAGGATATTTCAGTCATTTTTTACCCATTCCTTTCTGAATAATATAATAAAACATACATATTTTATTTTAACATATAAGCAAGAAAAACTCAAGCAATTTTAAAAAAATTGTCACTTTTCACAATAATATTTTTTTAAATTGTACATTTCTACAAAAATAATTTTCATTTTCCGAAAACTATTCATACCGTTTTTTACCTTGTTTTCGGCGTTTATAATTTGTTTCTGCCTTTTCCCAAATAATACATACCTCTTTCTCGGAAACAGCTTGGCGAACAGCCGGTTATTTTTTTAAAATATCCCGAAAAATGTCCAACATTGTTCCAGCCGGTTTTTGAAGCAATTTCGGTTATGCTGTCAGTTCCCGAAAGCAGCATTATAATCGCTGTATCAATCCTGTAATTAATAAGATATTTGTGAAGCGAAAGCCCCGTATGCCTTACAAAGAGCCTGTTAACATAGTTCGGGTGATAGTGAAAATGTTCTCCGACGGCTTTGTTAGTAAGCGGTTTCATATAGTTGCCGTTAACATATTCGATAATATCCGATATGGCTTTGTCATTTTTATGGCTTAAAATGTGTTCAAAAAGCTGTGACAAAATCAGCGAAAAATACGCATTCATTTCGCTTCTGAAATAAAAAGTCTTTTCTTTATAAAGAGAAGTCATATTTGAAAACAGCGGTTCAAGCCCCGAAACACTGATTTTAAGTGGTTCGTCAAGCTGCGGCAAATCACGGAAACACACCTTTTGTACAGGCGAACAATCCGGCGAAAACGAAACAGGGATTGCTCTTTCGGGCGTTTTTTCTGATATAAGATAATCAAAATTCACAAGGTAAAAAGCGCAATCTGTTTCTCGTTCGACTTTATACGGACACATGGGCGGCAACATAAGCACATCTCCCTGTTCCAATGTCCATTCCGCTTTATCTATCATCAGAATTACCCTGCCCTTGGTAAAATAAAACAAACGGCAGTCTCTTGCATATGATGTTCTTTTGTATAAATTTGAATATCCGTCACGGTAGCCCGCAAATCTTACATAGGGATTTATCTGTGTTGATAGAATTTGATATGTCATATTGTACTCCAAAAAGTTTATTTTTTGTAAATATATATTTATATTCTATATAGATTATAACCGATTATTGTGTTAAAATCAATATAAATATAGAAAATTATTCTTGTATTCAATATTTAGATTTTATAATAAGGAGTTTTGTTATGAAAGCAAGATTTTATTACAGCGGCGGAAATACCGAAGATTTTGACGTTGAAGCTACAAATAAAAACGGCATAACCATTGCCCGTCTGGCAAAGGAACAAGTTGGAAGAAATGTGAAATATATTGATTTTCTCTACGATTATTTTAATGTTAAAGCAGGCAGCGATGGCTACTATGTTACCAATTTTGCGGCAGACGGAACTTATTTGACAGAATTTACCGAAAGAGAGAACCTCTCGGCTTCAAAAGACCATTCATTTGTTGCATGCTACGGTATGAATAAGGGCAAAACCGGTGTTCTTGCAATTGTCACCGGAATGAGATACGATTTTGGCATGGAAATAGGCGTAAAAGACGGAGTATATTATTTATATCCACGTTTCTATATTGACTGTGACGAAATGTATGAGGATATTTGCGTGGAACTTTATAACCTTGATGACGGCTCGTACTCCGCAATGGCGAGAAAATACAGGCAATATCAGCTTACCCGTGGCGGCTGCGTTCCTCTTAAAGAACGTGCCGCAAACGATAAAAGACTTATGAAAGCGACCGAAGGAATTGAAGTGCGAATACGGCAGGGCTGGAAACCTGCGCCGAGTCCCGTTGAATATCAGACGCCCGAAAACGAGCCGTCCATGTATGCTGCGTGCAGCTTTGACAGGGTCGGTGATATTGCCGATGAATTTAAGACCCAGGGAATTGATAAGGCAGAGTTTTGCCTTGTCGGCTGGAACAGCGGCGGTCATGACGGACGCTTTCCGCAGCTTTTGCCGGTTGAGCCAAAGCTCGGCGGCAAAGAAAAAATGCTGAAACTTATAGAAAAGCTTCATTCCATGGGTTACGGCATTGTCTGCCACGATGATGCAACCGCTGCATACACAATTGCCGATTGCTTTGATGAGGAATATTTACTTAAAAACAAGGATATGACCTTTCATAAAAGACCGTATTGCTGGTCGGGCGGCAGACCGCATAAAATCTGTCCCAGACGGCAGTATGAACGCTTTGAACTTTCAAACCAGGAGCTTATAAAATCCTTTGGCTTTGAAGGAGTTCACTATATTGACGTAATAACCATACTGCCGCTTTTAAAATGCTATGACAAAAGCCACCCCTTAAACCGCAGAGATTCGGCGGAGTGGTACAGAAAAATAATGCGGCTTGCACGGAAAAATTTCGGCGGCTTTGCCTCGGAATCGGGTTATGACTTTGCCGCAGCCGAAACAGACTATGTAATGTATCCCGTATACAAAACCGAGCCTGATGAAAACACACCTCTATGTGACAAATATATTCCGTTCTGGCACATTGTTTATCACGGAATTATCATGTATAATCCCTGCACTTTTTCGCTTAACTATACGGCAAAAAAGCCCGATAACAGATTGAAATATTTTGAATGGGGCGGCAGACCTCTTGTTTGTTACTATGCAAATTTTGCAACCGGCAACAACTGGATGGGCATGGAGGATTTTCTTGCCGATACCGATGAGCAGCTTAAAGACAGCGTAAAGAAAATAAAACAAATGGCAGAGGACTATGAAGCCCTCCGCCCCGAAAGATTTGAATTTATAGAAAACCACGAAGAAGTTTCAAGCGGAGTTTTCCGCACGGAATATTCAAACGGTACGGTTGTTACCGTAAACTATAATGATAAAACCTATAAAATAGAAAGAGTTTAAAAAGCAGACGACCACCGACTATAAAGCGGTGGTCTTAAAATTTATTTTACAAATTCGCTGTATATAGCCCGAATAGCCGCTTTATAGTCGCTTTCCTCTATTCCGACTATAATGTTTCGTTCACTCGAACCCTGATCAATCATTTTAATATTTATATTTTCTCTTGCAATTGCCGAGAAAATTCTTACCGCCGTACCCTTTGCGCTTACCATGCTTCTTCCCACAACGGCAATAAGCGCTATACCGTCCTCAACCGTAACACGGTCGGCGTTAACGACTTTTGCAATTTCGGCAACCATTTCATATTTTGTACTGCGAAGCTCGCTCGTGCTGATAACAACCGACATTGTATCAATGCTTGACGGCAGATGTTCAAAGCAAACCTTATGGTTTTCAAGCACTTCAAGCACTCTTCGTCCGAAACCGATTTCCGCATTCATCATATCTTTTTCTATGTTGATTATAGAAAAGCCTTTTCTTCCCGCCACTCCTGTAACAATATACGGCGAGCCGCCTGACGCTTCCGGAACAATCATTGTTCCCGGGTCTTCTGGCGAATTTGTGTTTCTTATGTTGATAGGAATATTTGAAACCTTAACCGGGAAAATAGCGTCCTCATGCATTACGCTTGCTCCCATATAAGAAAGCTCACGAAGCTCTCCGTAAGTAATTACATCAATAACCTTCGGGTTATCGACAATTCTCGGGTCCGCCATAAGCATACCCGAAACGTCCGTCCAGTTTTCGTATATTTCCGCCTCAATTGCTCTTGCAACGATTGAGCCTGTTATATCCGAGCCGCCTCTTGAAAACGTTTTTATTGTGCCGTTGCTCATACAACCGTAAAAACCGGGTATAACCGCTCTTGAATGGCGCATTAAAAGCTCGGAAAGCACACGGTTTGTTTTTTCGGTATCGAGGTTTCCGTCATCATCAAAGAAAATACAGGTTTCCGCATCTATAAAATCGTAACCGAGATAAGCCGCAAGCACCATTGCATTAAGATATTCCCCTCTGCTTGCAACGTAATCACGGCTTGCACGGTGAATTATTCCCGCCTTTATGGTTTCAAGCTCATCTTCAAGCGAAAAATCAAGACCGAGGTCGGATATTATTCCGTTATACCTGTCTTTTATTTTGCTGAAAGTTTCGTCAATATTTTTCTTTGCAATAGCAAGCTCAAAGCACTTGTAAAGCAAATCGGTAACTTTTATATCATCGTCAAATCTTTTGCCCGGCGCAGAGGCAACAACGTACTTTCTCTTGCTGTCTGCCTTTACAATAGCCGCAACCTTTTTAAACTGCTCGGCGTCCGCCAGTGAGCTTCCGCCGAATTTTACAACCTTTGAATCCATATATATCCGTTCCTTTCAAAAGAAAATCAGTTTGTATCTACCTTTAATATATTATATTCTACCACAAAATGTCAATACTTGTCAATGTGTGTTTTGCCGTAATTTGACTGTAAACCGTATGCTTTTGCTTACACAATGCATAAAAAAGCTTTACTTTTTCGGATAATTATGTTAAAATAAAATCATCTGATTAAAATATATTCCGAAGATGGGAGAGCATATAATGACACAAGCAGAATTAAACGGCATTGTGCAGAAATTAAAATCACTTATTACTGTTCCTATAATCTTTCAGGATACCGAAATCGAACTTCTTGACGCAAAGACCGTAAACCACGATGCCCTTTGGGAGTCAAAAACCCACCATCACCCATGGTTTGAGTTTAACTATATTTCGGACGGAAGTCTATATACAACCATTGCGGGCAATGAATTTTGTGCGGAAGCCGAAAGCTCGTTTCTTATTCCGCCGGGCTATGCTCACAGTCATACCCATTACGGCAAAGGCTACGACACAGGCATTTGCCTACGCTGGAAAATAGACCGTGCCTCAAAAAACGACGTATGCTTTGAAAAGCTCAACCGTACTTTCAGGCAACCGCATTTTCATAGCTTTAACTCAAATATTGAGCTTTTAATGCAGGGAGAAACTCACCTTCAAACCCAGCTTTCCTTTGTAAACTGGCTTTTGCACGTTTGCGAAATGTGGAACTCCGAGTCCACGTTGCTCCCTGTTCACAAAAACAGCGTATCGGGACAGGTTATAATGTACCTTAACGAATATTACAGCAAGGTAATAACCGTACAGGATATTGCCTCATCGCTTAATATGAGCTATCGCAGTCTGTCAAGGAATTTCAAAAAAGAAACAGGCATAACGGTTATTGAAAAGCTTAACGAAATACGCATAGCCGCCGCAAAAAATCTGCTTATCTCGACAGACCTTCCGATAAGCGAAATTGCTACACATGTCGGCTTTGCAAACGAATACTATTTTTCAAACACCTTCAAACAATATTCTGCGGCAACTCCGTCGGGTTTCAGAAAAAACAATAAGCGAAAAACCGATTAAGCGGCTTTTCGCTCTTTTTTAACCAATATATATTCGTCACTTTCAAGGCTTATATCAGGGTTTCCGACAGTATATACATTTTTTTCTTCATCGAGAAAAACCGCACAAACCTTGTATTTTTCCGCCAAAGCCATACCTTTTTCAAGCCCCGAAACATAGCAGGCAGTCGAAAGAGCGTCTGCAAGCGTTCCGTTTTCGCTTATCACCGTTACGCTCACAAGTCCGTTCTCGGCAGGGTAGCCCGTATGCGGATTAAGCAAGTGGTGGTATTTCTTTCCTTCATATTCAAAATATCTTTCATATCCGCCCGATGTAACAATGCAGGTTTCTGCCGTTCTTACTGCGGCATAAGCTCCGCCTTCGCCGTCGCTTATACCTATCACAAAGTCCTCCCCGTCAGGTTTTTTACCGTATGTTACAATGTTTCCTCCAAAATTAAGAACCGCATATTTTACTTTATTTTTTTTCAATATCTCACGGCTTTTATCGGAAGCATATCCCTTTGCAACCGCTCCGAGGTCAATTTTTCCGTTGCCCGAAACGGATATTTTGTCACCGTCAGCTTTTATTTTAGTCTCCGCTACGACTTTAAGGGCTTCATCTATTTCGTTTTGTGACGGAACTCTGCCGTCTCCGCCTCTGCCAAAGCCCCAAACATCAATCAGCGGCTTTACGGCAATATTAAACGCTCCGTCCGAGTTTTTTCTCACATCTTCCGCAATATAAACCGCTTCTGCCGCTCCTCCGCTTAAAACTCCCTCTTTTTTTTCATTCAGCTCCGCAAGCTCGCCTTCTGCGGAATAAGAGTTTAAATTAACGTCGATTTCATCAAGAAGCGCCTCTATTTCATCTGCCGCCTTATTCATATTCCGCCCCGAGCCCGTTATGGTTATATCCGTGTCCATTTTAAAGCTTCTGCGTTCTGTTACGCTGTTTCCGCTCAAAAAACGCACTGCCGGAAAAACAATAATAAGAATTAAAACAGCGGCATAAATATACTTTTTTTTCATCAAAATTCCCCTTTTTCAAGTATGGCTTTTACTTCGTCAAGCGTTACGGCTCTTGCAAGTCTGCTGCGAAGCCTTGCGGCATCTTTAAAGCCCTTTGTGTACCAAAGCAAATGACACCTGCTTCGGCGTATTCCGTTTTCCTCGCCGTATATTTTGCAAAGCTCTGCGGCATGTCTCACCGCCATCATCTTTCTATCGCTTTCAGTTGGCTTACAGCTTACTTTGCCTTCACTTAAAAGCTCTTCAATCTGCTTTATAAGCCACGGATTTCCCTCAAGCCCTCTTGCAGGCATAACGCCGTCACAGCCGGTCACTTTAAGCATTTCGGCAGCGTCTTCGGCGCAGAAAATATCGCCGTTTCCTATAACCGGAATATCGACCTTTTCCTTTACCCTTGCGATTATCTCTCTGTCCGCTTTTCCGCTGTACATCTGCTCTCTTGTTCTGCCGTGAACAGTCACGGCGTCAGCGCCGTTTTCCTGTAAAACAAGCGCAAATTCTACAGCGTTTATGTTTTTGTCGTCCCAGCCCTTACGGAATTTTACTGTTATCGGTACATTTACAGCCTTTTTTGCGGCTTTTACAATTTCCCCCGCAAGCTTCGGATTTTTCATAAGTGCGCTTCCGTCACCATGCCCCGCAACCTTCGGCACGGGACAACCCATATTTATGTCCACAATATCCGCGCCTGCCGCCTCGGCGCACTTTGCGCCGAATGCCACAATATCCGGCTCACTGCCGAAAATCTGCACGGCAACAGGGTGTTCAAATGCCGAAAGAGCCATAAGCTCCGCTGTTTTTTTATCCTTATACCACAGCGCCTTGCCGCTTACCATTTCGGTGCAAACAAGCCCTGCGCCCATTTCCTTTAATATGGCTCGGTACGCTATATCGCTCACCCCTGCCATTGGTGCGGCAAAAATATTGTTTTTTATTTCAACATTTCCTATTTTCATATTTAATCAAATCTTTTCCTTAATATAAGCTTTTTAAAAGCGTTTATATTATACTATATTTATTTTATTGCTGTCAATATTTTCATCAAATTTTTATTGTAATGAAATATATATTAAATTGCTCAAATGGCTTGACAAATCCCGGCGCATATGCTAAAATGTATTAGGTTAAATTTTCCTACAAGTAGGAAATTATAACCTAATAAAAACCAAGAGGTGATATTTTTGGCTTCGGGCAAACATATTTTGGGTCAGCAAAGCGGCAAGCACGTTTTCGGCACGGCAAAAATCGGCGAAAAAGGTCAGATTGTAATACCTAAAGAGGCTCGTGAGCTTTTCGGCATAAAGCCCGGAGACAGTCTGCTTATTCTCGGCGACGAGGATGCAGGGCTTATAATTTCAAAGCCCGACGCTGTAAACGAAGCCGCCTTTAAAATTTTCAAAAAATTTGACAAAAATAATAAATAAGCAGGGAGATATACATATGAACACAAAAGATATGTACTTAAAACTCGGTATAAGCAGTGCGGTTTACGACTACTGCGAAAAGGTACTCAAAGACCTTAAAGAGCGTTTTGACAGAATAGATGAGGTTGCCGAATACAACCAGTGCAAGGTTATTTCCGCCATGCAGAAAAACCGTGTAAACGCCACGCATTTTAATCCCAGTACCGGCTATGGATATAACGATTTCGGCCGTGATACTCTTGAAAAGGTCTATGCCGATTGTTTCGGCACGGAGGCGGCTCTTGTCCGTCCGCAGATAACCTGCGGAACCCACGCTTTAAGCCTCGCTCTTTCGGCAAACCTTTTGCCGGGAGATGAGCTTCTTTATCCGGCAGGCGGTCCTTACGATACCCTCGAAGAAGTTATCGGCATAAGAGATTCGGTCGGCTCACTTAAAGAATACGGAGTATCATACAGGCAGGTCGACCTTAAAAATGACGGCACTTTTGACTATGACGGCATAAAAAAAGCCATAAACGACAAAACAAAAATTGTTGCAATTCAGCGTTCAAAAGGCTACCAGACAAGGCCTTCCTTTTCTGTTGACGAAATAGGTAAGCTAATCAGCTTTGTTAAGGAAATCAAGCCCGATGTTATTTGTATGGTTGACAACTGCTACGGCGAATTTGTCGAGCTTAATGAACCGTCAAATGTCGGTGCGGATATGACTGTCGGCTCACTCATAAAAAACCCCGGCGGCGGCCTTGCGCCAATCGGCGGCTATATAGTCGGACGAAAAGACCTTATTGACCGCTGTGCTTACAGACTTACCGCTCCCGGTCTCGGTGCGGAGGTCGGCGCAAATCTCGGTCTTTTAACCTCGTTTTATCAAGGTTTGTTCCTTGCGCCCGATGTTGTGAGCGGTGCGCTTAAAGGCGCTGTTTTTGCCGCAAATATTTACGAAAAACTCGGCTTTAAGGTAGTACCAAGCGGCTCTGAATCAAGGCACGATATAATTCAGGCAGTGGAACTCGGAAGCGCCGAGAGAATGGTCGCCTTCTGCGGCGGAATACAGGCGGCCGCGCCGGTAGACAGCTATGTAACGCCTGAGCCGTGGGCAATGCCCGGCTACGACAGCGAGGTTATAATGGCGGCAGGCGCTTTTGTACAAGGCTCATCTATTGAGCTTAGCGCAGACGGACCTATCCGTCCGCCCTATGCAGTATATTTTCAGGGCGGTCTTACCTGGCATCACGCAAAACTCGGCATAATGATGTCCCTTGAAAAGCTTTATGAACAAAAATTGGTTACGATAGATGAAGGGAGTATAAAAAAATGAAATGGTTTTTGTTAGCGCTAATTGCGCTTCTTTTCTGGAGCGGCTCGGACTTTTTCAGCAAAGTCGGCTCAAAACCCGACGATAAGCTAAGTCATTGGAAAATGGTTATGGCTGTTGGCTTTGTAATGGGCCTTCATGCGGCATATGAGGTTGTTTTTGCAGGCGTACCTATTTCGCTTGATATAATCATAGCATATCTTCCCGCTTCTTTTCTTTATATACTTTCCATGGCGATAGGTTATATCGGTTTAAGATATATTGAGCTTTCCGTTTCATCACCCATATGCAATTCCTCGGGCGCAATGTCGGCTCTTATGTGCTTCTTTATTCTTCATGAGCGTATGGAGCCTATCCAAACCGTTGCAGTTGCCGTAATATGCTTCGGAGTGCTTTTACTCGGAATCGTATCTTATACGGAGGATGACGAAAAACGTGCTCTCAGGCAGGCAAAGTCGGAGGTTAAATACACAAAAAGTCTTATTGCGGTTTTAATTCCCGTTATTTACTGTCTTATAGACGCTGCCGGAACTTTTGCCGACAGTATCCTTCTTAAAACGCTTAACGAAGAAAGCGCAAATGTTGCCTATGAGTTTACCTTTCTTGCAATGGGTATAGTTTCCGCAATTTATGTACTTATAATAAAGCGTGAACCGCTGACTCGTGAGCGTGACCTCCCGAAGCTTATCGGCGGTATATGTGAAACAATCGGTCAGTTTGCTTATGTTTTTGCACTTGCGGCATATGCCATAGGCGCGGCGCCCGTAATTTCGGCTTACTGCGTTGCTTCGGTTGTATGGAGCAGAATTTTCCTTAAAGAAAAACTGTCCTGGAAGCATTACCTCGCCATAGCAATTACCGTTGTCGGAATTGTGCTTCTCGGCATTTACGAAGGCATTTCGGGCGAAGCCTGATAAACAGATAAACGAAAATCGGTGCGGTTTCTTACAAGACCGCACCGATTTTTATTTATATTTAATTATTTCGTTGTGCTTCCGAAACCGCCGTTACGAACTCCGTCGGCTTCATCGTCCACCGTTATACCGTATTCAACAAAAATCCCCTGTGCAAAGCCCTCTCCTGCCTTTACCGAGAAGAATTTCTCCTCATTTGAGTCGTTCGTAATTTTAATAAAAATATGACCTTCATTGTCGGAATTATAATAGTCACTGTCTATTATTCCAACAGTATTGTTAAGCTGAAGCCTGTATTTAAAACCAAGTCCGCTCCTGGGATAAATTTTCAGCACCCAGCCATCGTCAATTTTCACTCTTATTCCTGTAGGAATTTTCACGGTCTGCCCGGGTTTAAGACTTATGTCAAACGGCGCATAAAAATCATATCCCGCCGAGCCGCTTGTGGCTCTTTTTGGCATTTTAATTCCATCATACACCTCTTTTGCGCAGACGTCTTCAAAATCCTTTAAAAACTGCGCCTCGGACACTTTTTCAAATTTTGCAATTCTTTTCAAAAAAATCCCTACTTTCTTTCGCTCATCGGAACATACTGCACATTATGGCAGATATTCTTGTATGCCGGACGAATAATCTTATTGTTGTTAATTTCCTCAATTCTGTGCGCACACCAACCTGCGCTTCTTGCAACAGCAAAAAGTGGAGTAAACAAATCCTGCGGAATGTCAAGCATTTTATAAACAAGACCCGAATACATATCTACATTTGCGCAAATAGCCTTTGTCGTTCCCTTCACCTCACGGAACACTTCGGGCGTAAGCCTTTCAACCGCTTTATAAAGATTAAATTCCTTTGTATATCCCTTTGCGGCGGCAAGACTCTCCGCCTTTGTTTTAAGAATAACGGCTCTCGGGTCGGAAAGTGTGTATATTGCGTGCCCCATACCGTAAACGAGTCCGCTTCCGTCATTTGCCTCGCCCTTTATTATTTTTGTAAGGTATGCTTTTATTTCGTCATCATCGTTCCAGTCAGATATGTTACATTCAATATTATTCATCATGCTTGTAACCTTTGCATTTGCTCCGCCGTGTTTCGGACCTTTAAGCGAGCCTATTGCCGCCGCAATCGACGAATATGTATCTGTACCGGTCGAGCTGGTTGCACGGCAAACAAAAGCAGAGTTGTTACCTCCGCCGTGTTCGGCATGGAGAACAAGCATAAGGTCGAGCACTTCTGCCTCAAACCTCGAAAACTTATTATCGGGGCGGAGCATATGAAGAATATTTTCCGCCGTTGAATAATCTTCTCTCGGAGAATGAAGGAAAAAGCTTGCGTTATCGTAATAATGACGCTTTGTCTGATAAGCATAACACATTATGGCAGGCAGTCTTGCAATTATTTCAAGCGACTGCCTGATAAGGTTGCCAATATCTGTCGAGTCGGGGTTTTCATCGTATGAGTACATGGAAAGCACGGCGCTTGCAAGCTTATTCATTACATTTTTGCTCGGCGCTTTCATTATCATATCTTCCGTAAAGCTCCCGGGAAGACTGCGCAGTGTGCCGAGAATTTCACGGAAACGGTTAAGCATATCTTCTGTCGGAAGAAATCCGAAAAGCAATAAAAAGGCAACTTCTTCATATCCAAAGCGTTTTTCCTTTGCGCAGGCTTCGACAATTTTATAAACGTCAACTCCACGGTAGCTTAAATGACCCTCAACCGGCATACGCTCACCGTCGTCAATTATATATCCGCGGACTTCACCGATAGAGGTAAGTCCCGCAAGCACACCTGTGCCGTCATCGTTACGCAAACCTCTCTTAACGTTGTATAACGGGTATTTATCATAATTTATCGAATATATTTCTTTTGCTTTTGAAAGAATTTCATTATATTTTTCGCTGTTCATATTAAATCAGTCCTTATACTCCTATAATATTTACCATTGTACCATATACGCATTCGTGCCGCAGCGCTGTGAAACAATAAAATCAACCTCTCGGCAACGCCGAATGTTTAATAGGTGATTTTATTATATCATATACGCAAGGCGCAGAATGTGCCGCAGCGCTGTGAAACAATAAAATCAACCTTGCGGCAACGCCGAATATCTTATGGTTGATTTTATTATACCACACTTTTATCCTCTCGTCAAGTCTAAAATTAAAAATTTGCAAATTGTCTTATTAAAAAATTCATTTTTATATAGTTTGATAGAATTAAATTACTCATTTTTGAAATATTTTAAAATATATAATTCATTTTTTGCCATAAAACGATAAATAAAAAATTTTCATCTCAGATACAAAATATTATTTGACATTTTGCTGTAAATGTTATATAATATTTTATTAGAATGTAACGGTAATTTTTTGCCGAAAAATAATACAACAGAAAAGGATGATTTAAAATGACAGACAAAAACCTACTTATCATGGACCACCCTCTTATTCAGCACAAGCTTTCTATTTTAAGAGACGTTAACACAGGAACAAAAGAGTTTAAAGAACTTGTTGACGAAATAGCAACTCTTATCGCATACGAGGCAACACGCGACCTTCCCCTTGCAGAAACAAAAGTTCAGACACCTATTGAAGTTGCCACAACAAAGGTTCTTGCAGGCAAAAAGCTTGCAGTTGTACCGATTCTCCGTGCAGGTCTCGGAATGGTATCGGGTATGCTCAACCTTATTCCGGCCGCTAAAATAGGTCATATCGGTCTTTACCGTGACCCAAAAACTCTTGAGCCTGTTGAATATTACTGCAAACTTCCTTCGGATATTGAAGAAAGACAGATTTTTGTCGTTGACCCCATGCTTGCAACAGGCGGCTCGGCTTCGGCTGCAATAGGCTTTATTAAAAAACACGGCGGAAAGAGCATTAAGCTTATGTGCATACTCGCCGCAGAAAACGGAATTGAAAGAATTCAGCAGGATCATCCCGATGTACAGATTTACTGCGCCGCAGTTGACGAAAGACTTAACGACCACGGCTACATTTGCCCCGGTCTCGGAGATGCGGGCGACAGACTTTTCGGCACACTTTAAAAATTTATTTAATAAGGCATTTAAAGGGCAGCGGTATTTTTTCGCTGCCCTTTGACAAATATATAAATATGTGTTATAATTATATGCGGTCACAAATAAAAATGTAAAAAAGACTATACTTTAACACTTAGAATAAGTCTTGATTTTTTGCAAAAAATCAAAGCAAGCGTTATAACGCTTGCTCCAACGTGGTCGGAGTAGCAGGATTTGAACCTGTGGCCTCTTGGTCCCGAACCAAGCGCTCTACCAAACTGAGCTATACCCCGAATTATTAAATTGTTCCGACATTTATCTATTATACCACATATTAGGTGGTTTGTCAATAAGAAAAATAAAAAAATTCAAAAAAGAAGGTGGCAAAAATCTTAGAAAACACTGTTGATAAAATGAACGACCTTTTTAAAATCAAGCCGACTGACGGCATTATAAAATATACACTGAAAAACCTTTTTGTTCGTTTCGACAGCCACGACGTTGCGCAAAACGCCGGACAGCTCGCTTATTTTGGGCTGTTGTCCGTTTTTCCGTTTATCATTTTTGTGAACGCTCTTATCGGAAGAATGGGACTTTCAAAAGATTTTGTTGTTGAAATTCTGGCGGAGCTTTTTCCGCTTCAGATTGCAACAATCATAGGCGATTATGTCGAATATGTCTCCGGTCTCGGAAACCGTTTCGGCATTATCTCCTTCGGTGTTGTTGTTGAGCTTTTTTCCGCTTCAAAATGGGTACGGGCAATAAGCGGCGCAATTAACAAAGCCTACGATATTCGTGACAACCGCTTTTTCCTTGTAAGACTCATACTTTCCGTTTTCCTTACGCTTATTTTGGGAGTTGCAATTTTCCTTTGTCTTTCCGCCGTTACCATAGGAAGAGAATGGATATATAAAATCATTCTTCTGCTTGAAATTCCGGTTGACTGGCTTAACAAAATCAGCGTCGGCAAATGGACTGTGGTTTTCGGTGCTTTCCTGCTTATTTTGCTTCTTGTTTACTATGCCGTTCCGCTCAAGAGAGTAAAGCTCAGGTATGTTTTTCCCGGTGCAATTTTTGCTATAATCTGTAACTTCCTTTTAACCTACGGCTTTTCGATTTATATGGCATATTTTGAAAAATTTTCCATACTTTACGGCTCGCTCGGTGCGGTATTGCTCCTTGCTCTTTGGCTGTATTTCGTTGGAATGTTTATAATTCTCGGAGCTGAAATCAACAGCATTTCCGAAGAAAGAAAATATTTTCTCGCCGCTACGAAAAATGCAAAAAAATAAAGAAAAAATAATAAATTTTTCTATTGATTTTTTTGACTTAATGAGGTATAATATTTATGTGGGCAAAAACGTTTCAAATGCGTTTAAAAAACCTATAAACTTCAAAAATATTCCTGCTTTATTTGCAAAGCCGTTTATAACTTAAACCAACATTAACACTAAGGGAAACGACCTTCAGAGTCGGCATAAACGCCCCCGCCCGTGGTTTTCACAGGCGCAGCGCCTTTTGGCGCAGGGGACTTATAATGGCTCTGAGTAATTACCCACCTGCCAAAGCAGGTTTGAGTGTGGCGGACCAGCGGTACGGCGGGATATTTAATTAAAAAGTTTTAAGGCGTCTGTGCTTTTGGCACAGACGCCTTTTCTATTGATTAAAACTCCACTTGCTTTTCTATCTCAGCTGAGGCATATCAACCTCAAGCACATCGCAAATAACCTCCCAGCAATCCTCTTTACCCTTGCCTGTCTCCGCCGAGAACGGCAAAAGAATATCGTCCTCGGTAAAGCTCAAGGTATCGGCAATAAGCTGTAAATTCTCATTAAGCTGTTTTGCGGAAAGCTTATCCGTTTTGGTTGCAACTATTATAAGGTAACCGAAACGGTATCTTATCCATTCTGCCATTTGAATATCGTCTTTTGAGGGTTTATGACGGCTGTCAACAAGAAGAACAACCTGCCTGAGCGGTTTTCTTGTATTAAGGTAGGTATCCATCATTGCTCCCCAGCGTTGCTGTTCAGCCTTTGAAACAGCGGCATATCCGTACCCCGGAAGGTCAACAAAAAAAACTCTCGAATCAATATTAAAAAAGTTTATCTGCGCCGTTTTGCCGGGCTTTCCGCTTGTTCTTGCAAGACTCTTTCTTCCTACCATTTTGTTTAAAAATGAGGATTTGCCTACATTAGACCGCCCTGCAAAGGCAATTTCGGGACGACTGCCTGCCGGATACTGTTTCGGGCTTACCGCCGAAACTTCAATTGACAGATTATTAAGATTCATTTACTTTCCTCCATTGTTGCTTTTTAGGCCTCTATATACGGTTTGATATTTCCACATTTTTCGGTGTGGGTGCGGGGCTGATATTATCGCCGCTTTTGTGTGCGGAAAACTCCGAATATACAGGAAGCTTTAAAAGTGCTGTCTCAAGCACCTGTTGCATTGACGTAACAGGTACAAAGCTTATATCCTTTCTGATTGTTTCGGGAATTTCTTCAAGGTCTTTACTGTTTTCAAGCGGTATTATAATTGTTCTTATTCCGCTTCGGTATGCCGCAAGAGATTTTTCACGCAGTCCGCCTATCGGCAAAACTCTTCCTCTAAGGGTTATTTCTCCCGTCATTGCAACGTCACATCTCACCGGATAGCCCGAAAGCGCCGACACAACGGCAGTTGCTATTGTAATACCTGCGGAAGGTCCGTCCTTTGGCGTTGCGCCCTCCGGCACATGAATATGAATATCGCAGTTTTTATAAAAATCAGGGTCAATATTATATTCGTCCGTTTTTGTGCGGATATAGCTTATTGCCGCTCTTGCGGATTCTTTCATCACATCGCCGAGCTGTCCCGTAAGCTCAATTCTTCCGCTTCCTTCCATAACGTTTACTTCAACATCAAGCGTCTCTCCGCCCACCTGCGTCCAAGCAAGCCCTGTGGATATACCGACAGACGGCTCTTTTTTCATTAAATCGTAGCTGAAACGGTGAGCGCCGAGATAACCTTCGAGATTTTTGGCTGTAACCGTAACGCTTTTTTTATCCTCAGAAACAATCTTTGTTGCCGCTTTACGGCATACGCTTCCGATTTCTCTTTCGAGATTTCTTACTCCCGCTTCACGGGTATAGTAGTTTATTATATCGTGAACCGCTTCATCGCTGAATTTAACAGCCGAGCGTGCAAGTCCGTATATTTTAAGCTGTTTCGGAATAAGGTGACGTTTTGCAATGTTAAACTTTTCGTCCTCAATATACCCCGGAAGCTCAATTACTTCCATTCGGTCAAGGAGAGGTCTCGGGATTGTATCGAGCCTGTTTGCTGTTGTAATAAACGTTACACGGCTTAAATCAAAAGGCAGCTCAATATAGTTATCCCTGAAAGTATTATTCTGTTCTCCGTCCAAAACTTCAAGCATAGCCGAAGCAGGATCCCCGTGAATATCGCTTGAAAGCTTGTCTATTTCATCAAAAAGCATAAGCGGATTGTTGCTCCCTGCCGTTTTAAGAGCGTTTATTATTCTTCCCGGCATCGAACCGAGATACGTTCTTCTGTGACCCCTTATTTCCGCCTCATCACGCACACCGCCGAGCGAAATGCGAACATATTTTTTGTTCATGGCTTCAGCAACGGAACGTGCAATTGAGGTTTTTCCAACTCCGGGAGGTCCTACAAGGCATAAAATCGGCGCTTTTACGCCGCCCGAAAGCTTTTGTACCGCAAGATATTCTATTATACGCTCCTTCACTTTTTCAAGACCGTAGTGGTCCTTATCTAAAATTTCTCTCGCTCTTTTTATGTCGATACTGTCCTCGGTCGAAATATTCCACGGCAAATCGGCAATCCAGTCGAGATAATTTCTTATAACCGTGCCTTCCCCTATTCCGGGCGGAGTTTTAAGCAATCTGTCAAGCTCTTTTTCAACCTTCTTTGAAGCTTCTTCAGTCAAGCCGAGCTTTTCAAATTTTTCACGGTATTCCTTAACCTCGGCGCCAATTCCGTCTTTGTCTCCAAGCTCCTCCTGAATGACGTTCAGCTGCTCCCTAAGGTAATAGTCACGCTGATTTTTATCCATATTTTCCTTGACCTTAGCGTCTATTTTGCTTGAAAGTTTAAGCAGTTCAAGCTCCCTTGAGAGTATAAACAAAAGATTTTCAAGCCTTTCTGTCGGATCAAGGCTTTCAAGTATCATCTGCTTGTCCGCCACGGGAATATCTATATTCCCTGCGATTATATCACACATTCTTCCCGGGTCCTCCGTTGTTGCCGCAGAAGATATAACGGAAGCAACCGCTTCGGGCGAAACCTTGTTTTCTTCTTCAAAATATTTCTCACATATATTTCTGACATTTCTTATAAGTGCTTCAACGTTAATATCAATATGCTCAAGAGTGTTCGGCATATATTCAATTACCTCGGCAACGGAGTAGTCTGTGCCCGAAACATCGCAAAGCCTTGCGCGGCTTATTCCCTCGACAAGTACTCTTATTACGTTTCCCGGCATACGGAGAATTTGCGAAACTTTTGCAATTGTCCCTGTTAAATAAAGCTGATTTATATCCGGGTCTTTTATATTTTCGTCGTGCTGTGTTACAAGAAAAACAAGCTGGTTTGAAGCAAGAGCCGCTTCAAGCGCCTTTATTGATTTCTGTCTGCCGACGTCAAAATGCAAAATCATATATGGCAGCACTACAAGTCCACGCAGCGGAATCATAGGCAAGATTATCTTTTTTTGTTTGGTCATATGGGGTAACCTCCTCGGATTTTTCTGATAAATTATGCAGGTATATATGTCCTGCCGATTTAATTATAATATAAAAATATACTGCTATGCAATGGTGTTTTAATGGCAAAGCATTAATTTATTACCTGCCGTTTAGTAGAAAACTTTCTCAAGCACCAGTCCCTGAGGGGGTGCTGTAATTCCTGCACGTCTGCGGTCAAGCGAAGCAAGCACCTGCGGCATATCAAGGTGGTTAAGCACGCCCGACCCCATAAAAACAAGAGTTCCGCAGATTATACGGACCATATTGTAAAGGTAGCCGTCGGCATGAAGCTTAAAGGTTATAATGTCTCCGTCTTTCTCGGCCGAAAGGCTGTACATCGTTTTTTCAAAAATCGTCTGACTTGCATCAAGCGCCATAAAAGTTCTGAAATCGTGCTTGCCTTCCAGAAAAGCCGCGGCATAGCGCACTTTTTCCATATCAATCTTTCTCGGATAGTGCCAAACTCTGTTCCTCAAAAAAGCGTCTCCGTGAGGAGCGTTAAGCACCGTGTATGAATATATTTTTGATTTTGCTCTGTACTGTGCGTGAAAATCCTCAGGTACGTCCTCTGCCTTGTACGCACGAATATCCGATGGCAAACAGGTATTGAGCGCAAACGGGATTTTTTCTGCCGGAATTTTAGCCTCCGTATTAAAACTGCAAACATATTCTCTTGCATGAACTCCTGCGTCTGTACGGCTGCAACCATGCACTATAACTCTGTTTTCGTTAAAAATCGTTCCAAGCCCTTCTTCAACCTTCTGTTGCACGGTAACAACGTTTTTTTGACGTTGCCAGCCGTGGTAAAAAGTACCGTCATACATAAGAGTCAGTTTAATGTTTCTCATTTTTTTCACCGTCTAAAATCAATAATTGTGTTAATATCCGCTTTCCCAACAAAAATGCAGAGTGCGGCAAGCAAAGCAAAAATAACAAAAGCTCTTATGTCAATAACCGAAAATTTAAGCTCTTTGAGCTTTGTTCTGCCCTCACCGCCGTGATAGCCCCTACATTCCATTGCAAGCGCAAGCTCGTCCGCACGTCGGAATGAGCTTATGAAAAGCGGTATTAAAAGCGGTATCATGGCTTTTGCTTTTTTTATAAGACCGCCCGTGTCAAAATCCGCTCCTCTTGCGGTTTGAGCCTTCATTATTTTATCGGTTTCCTCGATTATTGTCGGTATAAAACGCAGTGCTATTGTCATCATCATAGCAAGCTCATGCGCAGGAAACTTTACCTTTTCAAGCGGTTTTAAAAGCGCCTCTATTCCGTCCGTAAGCACTATCGGCGAAGTTGTGTAAGTCAAAAGCGAAGTGCCTGCAACCAAAAAAACAAGTCTGAGCGCCATAACAACAGTAACAAGCACTCCTTCACGGCTTATATGAAAAATGCCGAATGAAAAAATATATGTTCCTTCAGTCATAAACAAATTCAAAATTGCGGTAAACACAATGAAAATGTATATGGGCTTTATGCTTTTCATAATAAATTTAAAAGGTATTCCCGAAAGCTTAATCAAAGCAAAGAGAAGCACTCCCGTAAGCACATAGCCCGGCACGTTATCTACTATAAACAGCACCGCAATATATGCAAAAGTAAGAAGTATCTTTGTTCTGGGGTCAAGCCTGTGAAGAACCGAATTGCCTGGAATATACTGACCCAAAGTTATATCAGTTATCATTTCTATTTCCTTTCGTACCCGAAACGTCTTTTATAAGAGAAAGTATTTCCTCAAAAGCCCTGTCCGTTGTGTAAATATCATCCGGCAGAGAATATCCGTCTGCCCTGAGTTTATCCATAAGCTCGGTTATTTGCGGAACGTTAAGGCGGAGCTTTTTCAGCATTTCGCTTTGCTTAAACACTTCATGCACGCTTCCGCTTAAAGCAACCGTGCCTCGGTTCATAACAACCACGCTTTCGCACACCCTTGCAACATCCTCCATACTGTGCGAAACAAGTATAACGGTAATGCCTCGCTCCCTATGAAGCTTGGAAATATTGTCAAGAATATTATCCCTGCCTCTTGGGTCGAGCCCTGCAGTCGGCTCATCAAGAATTAAAACCTGCGGTCTTAAAGCAAGAATGCCCGCTATTGCCACACGGCGTTTCTGACCGCCCGAAAGCTCAAACGGA
>CACZWA010000001.1 GCA_902784685.1 uncultured Ruminococcus sp. | reverse complement strand
TTCGTAAATCCAAGCGGTACGCAGTGCATATTTGCCTCGTCACACTCCGCTTTTTCCGAAAGCTCGACAATAAACGAGCCGTAGCTGTAACCGAAAATATTTTCAAGAGAAAGCTTTTCTTCATATTCAAAGCCTATCATATTTCCAAAGCACATTTTCATAACAGCTTCGGAAACTCCTCCGTATGTCGGCGTGCTGACAGCCAGAGCTTTACCCTCTTTTATGAGATTATTTATAGTATTATACAACATTTTTTCGGATTTTGCAAGCGGCAAACCGAAATTTCCATATTGGGGTCTAAACCACATAACCTTATGACCTGCCCCCTTAAATTCGGGAGATACTACCTCCGAAACCTTCCCCGTTGTTACGGCAAAAGAAACGAGCGTCGGCGGAACATCTATGTTTTCAAAGCTTCCGCTCATCGAATCCTTGCCGCCTATTGCGCCTATTTCATAATCCTTCTGAGCTTCAAAGGCACCGAGAAGAGCTGCCATAGGTTTACCCCAGCGCTCCGGCTCTTTACCCGGTTTTTCAAAATATTCCTGAAACGTAAGATATACCTCATTAAAGCTCGCCCCGCTTGCAATCAGCTTTGAAACCGATTCAACAACGGCAAGATACGCTCCGTGATACGGGCTTTTTTCCGTTATAAACGGATTGTATCCCCAAGCCATAAACGAGCAGGTATCCGTAAAACCTTTTTCGGAGGAAATTTTATGTACCATAGCCTGCGGCGGCGTAAGCTGATATTTTCCACCGAAAGGCATAAGAACTGTTCCTCTGCCGATTGTGGAATCAAACCGCTCGGATAACCCTCTTTTTGAACAAACATTAAGGTCATTCGCAAGCTTTTTATATTCTTCTTTAAAATCTATACCGACCTTACGGTCAAAATTCTTAATTTTCGGCGTTTTAATTTTAATATGCTTTTCAGCTCCGTTTGAGTTTAAAAATTCACGGGATATATCTACAATATTTTTGCCGTTCCAACTCATAACAAGCCGCGGTTCTTCCTGAACCTCGGCAACAACGGTAGCTTCAAGATTTTCTTCTTCAGCAAGCTGTTTAAAACGCTCCAAATCTTTTTTTTCGACAACAACTGCCATTCGCTCCTGTGATTCGCTTATAGCAAGCTCTGTGCCGTCAAGACCGTCATATTTTTTCGGCACTGCGTTAAGGTCAATTTTAAGCCCGTCGGCAAGCTCGCCCACAGCAACAGAAACACCGCCCGCGCCAAAATCGTTGCAGCGCTTTATGAGCCTTGACGCTTCTCCGCCCCGGAAAAGCCTTTGAAGCTTGCGCTCCTCCGGAGCGTTACCCTTCTGCACTTCCGCTCCGCAGGTTTCAAGTGACGACAACGTATGCGATTTTGATGAGCCTGTCGCACCGCCGCAGCCGTCTCTGCCCGTTCTTCCTCCGAGAAGCACCACAACATCTCCCGGCTCCGGACGTTCACGCCTTACATTTTCCGAAGGCGCAGCGGCAATAACCGCGCCGATTTCCATTCGCTTTGCGACATAGCCTTCGTGATATATTTCATCAACCTGTCCCGTGGCAAGCCCTATCTGGTTGCCGTATGAGCTGTAACCGTTTGCGGCAGTTGTAACGATTTTTCTCTGCGGAAGCTTGCCGGGTAAAGTTTCTTCCATAGGTTTAAGCGGATTTCCCGCACCCGTTACTCTCATTGCAGCATACACGTAAGACCTTCCCGAAAGAGGGTCACGTATTGCCCCTCCTATACAGGTCGCGGCTCCGCCGAAGGGCTCAATCTCTGTCGGGTGATTATGAGTTTCGTTTTTAAAAAGAAGCAGCCAATCTTCATCTTTACCGTCAATATTTACTTTTATCTTTACCGTACAGGCGTTGATTTCCTCCGATTCGTCAAGCTGATTAAGCTTACCGTTCTCTTTAAGATATTTAACCGCAACGGTCGCTATATCCATAAGGTTTACGGGTTTTGTGCGGCCTATTTGCCTGCGGACTTCAAGATAATCCTCATAAGCGCTTTGCAGCAGCTTATCCTCAAATTCCACTCCGTCTATTGTTGTTAAAAACGTTGTGTGACGGCAATGGTCCGACCAGTATGTATCTATCATTTTAATTTCCGTAACGGTAGGATTCCTGTTTTCTTTTATGAAATAGTCCTTGCAAAAGGCTATATCATCAATATCCATTGCAAGCCCCATTTCACGTATAAGATTTTCAAGTGCGGGTCTGTCCATTTTTATAAACCCGTCAACAGTTGCTACCGACTGCGGAATGTCATAGCTTGTTTTAAGCGTTACGGGAAGCTCGAAGGAAGCTTCCCGACATTCAACAGGGTTTATGAGATATTTTTTTATAACCGACAAATCCTCCTCGCAGCCTTCCGCAACATATATTTTAGCTGTTCTTACAAGCGGACGCTCCGATTTTGAAATCATCTGAATACACTGTGCCGCGGAATCCGCGCGCTGGTCAAACTGTCCCGGCAAAAATTCCGCCGCGAACATATTGTCCGCCTTATCAAGCGAATAGAACACTTCGTCCGTCTGAGGCTCGGAAAAAACCGTTTTTACGGCGTAATCAAAAAGCTCACGGCTCACTCCCTCAACATCATATCTGTTAATTACGCGAAAATCTGTAAGCGCTTTTAACCCAAAAAGCGCCGTAATATCTTTTTTTATTGCGTTTGCCTCATTACGGCAGCCTTCTTTTTTTTCAACATAAACTCTGTAAACCATTTTTACTCCATTTCTTTTTTTAAAGCTTTGAGTGCTTTTTCTCCTATATCTTTTCTGTAAAACGCGTTTTCAAAACGTACCTTTTTAACTTCATTATACGCTTTTTTTACGGCATTTTCAAGATTTTCCGCTACCGCAGTCACGCCCAATACTCTGCCGCCGGCGGTTTTAAGCTTTCCGCTGTCCGACTTTGCTCCCGCAACAAACAATTCAGCGTCAAAACCATCATCAACCGTTATTTCAAAGCCTGTTTCATATTTAAGCGGATAACCTTGAGATGCCATTACTACGCAGCAGGCACTCTCATTTTTAAATTCAATCTCAATTTTATTAAGCGTTTCATTCTCCGCCGCCTGCATAATTTCAAACAAATCCGTCTTTAAAAGCGGCAAAACAACCTGCGTTTCGGGGTCTCCGAAACGGCAGTTATATTCAATAACCTTCGGTCCGTCCTTTGTTATCATAAGCCCAAAGTACAGACAGCCTTTAAATGTACGTCCTTCACTGTTCATTGCGTTTATTGTGGGGATAAAAATTTTTTTCATACATTCATCGGCAATTTCCGCCGTATAATAAGGGTTTGGCGCAACAGTACCCATACCGCCTGTATTGAGACCTTTATCGCCGTCCCCCGCGCGTTTATGGTCCATTGAAGAAACCATAGGCACTACGGTCTTTCCGTCGGTAAACGAAAGCACGGAAACCTCCGGTCCCGAAAGAAACTCCTCAATAACAATGCTGTTGCCGCTCTCGCCGAAAACCTTATCCTCCATAATTGTTTTAACCGCGGCATACGCCTCCTCACGGGTATTCGCGATTATAACGCCCTTGCCGAGAGCAAGCCCGTCCGCCTTGATAACCGTCGGAACAGGTGCTGTTTTAAGATAATCAAGCGCTTTTTCAGCTGTCTCAAAAACTTCGTATGCCGCAGTCGGAATATTATACTTTTTCATAAGATTTTTCGCGAAAACCTTGCTGCCTTCAATTATTGCGGCGTTTTTCCTCGGCCCGAAGCACTTTATGCCTTTTTCATTAAGCGCGTCAACAGCTCCCAAAACAAGCGGGTCATCGGGCGCGACAACGGCAAAATCAATTTTTTCTTCCTCCGCAAACGAAACAATTTTTTCTATATCCTTCGCGCCGATATTTATACACTTTGCGTCAGCCTCAATGCCGCCGTTACCCGGAAGGGCATAAATTTCCGATATGTTTTTATTCTCTTTAAGCTTCTTAATTATCGCGTGTTCGCGGCCGCCGCCGCCGACTACCATTACCTTCAATTTTATAACAACACCTTTCAGTAAAACCTCAATAAATCGGGTATTTGTCGCAAAGAGCGATAACCTCAGCGGTTATTCTGTCTTTGCTGCCTTCAAAATCTGTCGCGACAGCTTTCATCCACGCCGCGATTTTTTTCATTTCTTCCTCCTTAAAGCCCCTTGTTGTAACCGCCGGCGTTCCGACTCTTATACCGCTCGTTATAAACGGGCTTTGCGGGTCATTGGGTATAGCGTTTTTATTTACCGTTATATGAACTTCGTCAAGGCGATGTTCCATTTCTTTTCCCGTAAGGTCAAACGGTCTTAAATCGAGAAGCATAAGATGATTATCCGTTCCGCCGGAAACAATATTGAAGCCTTCCTCTAAAAGACTTTCCGCAAGAACAGACGCATTTTTGACAATCTGTTTCTGATATTCCTTAAATTCGGGCTTTAATGCCTCGCCGAAAGCAACTGCTTTTGCGGCGATTATATGCATAAGCGGTCCTCCCTGCGTACCCGGAAATACCGCTTTGTCAATCTGCTTTGCAAGCTGCTCTTTGCATAGTATAAGTCCGCCTCTCGGACCTCTTAAAGTTTTGTGCGTTGTTGTCGTTACAACATCGGCATACGGAACAGGACTTGGATGAACACCTGCGGCAACAAGTCCGGCTATATGCGCCATATCAACCATAAAGTAAGCTCCGACTTCATCGGCAACTTCACGGAATTTCGCGAAATCTATTGTTCTCGAATACGCGCTGGCACCTGCTAAAATAAGCTTTGGCTTACATTCAAGTGCTTTTTCACGCATTTTATCATAATCAATCCTGCCGTTTTCATCGGCAACGCCGTAGGGCACAATGTTAAAATATTTTCCCGAAATATTAACGGGCGAGCCGTGTGAAAGATGTCCGCCGTGCGCAAGACTCATACTGAGTACCGTATCTCCCGGATTTAACAGCGCAAAAAATACGGCAAGATTAGCGTTTGCGCCGCTGTGCGGCTGAACATTGGCGTGCTCTGCTCCGAAAAGCTTCTTTGCGCGCTCTCGCGCGATTTCCTCAACCTCGTCAACATATACGCAGCCGCCGTAATATCTTTTGCCCGGATAGCCTTCGGCGTATTTGTTTGTCAAAACCGTTCCCGCCGCCAAAAGCACCGCTTTTGAAACAATGTTTTCGGACGCAATAAGCTCTATATTATGCTGCTGTCTTTTAAGCTCACGCTCACATGAAGCGTAAACCTCACTGTCGAAGCCTTTAAGTTCTTCAAAAAAATTCATTTTCTTTTTCCTCACTTTCTTATTTTTAATGATGGAATAATCTCATATGCGTAAATGCCATTGTAATACCGTATTTATTGCAGGTTTCAATAACGTTATCATCTCTTATCGAACCGCCCGGCTCCGCAATATAGCTTACGCCGCTGCGTTTCGCGCGCTCAATGTTATCCCCGAACGGGAAAAACGCATCAGAGCCGAGCGCAACACCCGAAATGCCCGCAAGATAGGCTTTCTTTTCCTCTTCCGAAAGCGGTTCGGGCTTTGTTTTAAAAAATTTCTGCCATTGTCCGTCCGCCAAAATTTCATCGGGATTATCTGTAATATATACATCAATACAGTTATCTCTGTCCGGGCGCTTAACCGTATCGAGAAACGGAAGTTCAAGTACCTTTTTGCATTGTCTTAAATGCCATACATCGGCTTTATTTCCCGCAAGCCTTGTACAGTGTATTCTTGACTGCTGTCCCGCGCCGACACCGATAGCCTGTCCGTCCTTTGCGTAGCAAACGGAATTTGACTGCGTATATTTAAGCGTAATAAGAGCGATTATAAGGTCACGCTTTGCCTCATTCGGCATATTTTTATTATCGGTAACAATTTCGGAAAGCAGCTCCTCATCAATTTTAAAGTTGTTCCTTCCCTGTTCAAAGGTTATACCGAAAACCTGCTTTATTTCTTTTTCCTCCGGAACATAATCGGGATTTATTTTCACGATATTATATGTGCCTTTTCTTTTGGATTTTAAAATTTCAAGCGCTTCATCGGTATATCCCGGAGCAATTATTCCGTCCGAAACTTCACGCTTTATAAGAAGCGCTGTAGTCTTGTCGCATACATCCGAAATTGCCACCCAATCGCCGTACGAGCTCATACGGTCTGTTCCTCTCGCTCTCGCATAGGCTACCGCAACGGGGCTTTCGTCAAGCCCTTCAATATCATCAACAAAGCATGCCTTTTTAAGCTCATCGCTCATAGGAACACCTATTGCCGCCGAAGTCGGGCTGACGTGCTTAAACGAAGTTGCCGCAGGCTGACCTAACGCCGCCTTTATTTCTTTAACAAGCTGCCAGCTGTTAAAAGCGTCAAGAAAATTGATATAACCTGGCCTTCCGTTTAAAATTTCTATCGGCAATTCCCCGCCTTCCCGCATATATATTTTAGCGGGCTTCTGATTTGGATTGCAGCCATATTTGAGTTCAAATTCTTTCATTTTGCAAAAATTCCTTTCTCTTAAACTTTAAGTTCCGATTTTATTTCTTCACTGTAATATCTTTCAAGCACTTTATCTGCCACATCTTTTATAAATTCATCAACCTGTGACGGGCATCTGCCTATATAAAGCTTCGGGTCAAGATGCGCCTTTATTTCGTCAAGGTCAAGCGGAAAAGCTTCGTCTGCGGCGATTCTTTCAATAAGGTCATTTGCTCCGCCTTCAAGCTTAACCTTTGCCGCAGCCGCGTGAGAATGTGTGCGAAGCCTTTCATGCAGCTCCTGTCTGTTTCCACCGCGCTTGACTGATTCCATCATAATGTTTTCCGTAGCCATAAACGGCAGCTTTTCCATAACCCTTTTTTCAACTATTTTGTCATAAACCACAAGCCCCGCCGTGACATTTATGTAGATATTTAAAATCGCGTCAACGGCAAGGAACGCTTCCGCAACCGATATTCTCTTATTTGCCGAATCGTCAAGCGTGCGTTCAAACCACTGTGTACCAGCCGTAAAAGCGGGATTTACGGAATCCGCAATAACATACCTCGCAAGTGCCGAAATCCTTTCACTTCTCATAGGATTTCTTTTATAAGGCATAGCGGAGGAGCCTATCTGATTTTTCTCAAACGGCTCTTCCATTTCTTCAAACGACTGCAAAAGTCTTAAGTCATTTGAAAATTTATAAGCGCTCTGAGCAAAACCCGAAAGCGTGCTTAAGAAATAAGCGTCAACCTTTCTTGAATAGGTCTGACCGGAAACCGGAACACTCCCCTTGAAGCCCATACTTTCGGCAATAATCTTTTCAAGCTTTTTTACCTTTTCCTCATCACCGCCAAAAAGCTCCATAAAGCTCGCCTGTGTTCCTGTTGTTCCTTTTGCGCCTCTCAAAAGAAGATTATCAAGCCTGTGCCGGAGCTCCTCTGTATCCATAATAAGCTCATAC
The DNA here is from genome assembly GCA_902784685.1 of uncultured Ruminococcus sp. Taxonomy (GTDB): domain Bacteria; phylum Bacillota; class Clostridia; order RUG12999; family RUG12999; genus RUG12999. Next base: position 36,123 of record CACZWA010000001.1, on the reverse strand, counting down.
ATCCAAAGCGTTGCCCGCTTTCCCACGGTTGTGAGCTGAGCCGGCTGAAGATGCGTATATGCAAGGCAAGGCATATCTTTATATTTAAGAGCAAAATCCTTAAGATTTTTTATAACCTGCGCCGCTTTTTTAAGTATGATTTCCGACGCTTTTTTCATAATTATAACATCGGTGTTATCTCCGACATAACAAGAAGTCGCTCCCAGATGAATTATCGCTTCCGCCTTCGGGCATTGCTTGCCGTAAGCGTAAACATGCGACATTACATCGTGCCGCACAAGCTTCTCCCGCTCCTCGGCAACCTCAAAATTTATATCCTCCGCATGAGCTTCAAGCTCCGCTATCTGCTCGTCCGAAATGTCAAGCCCCAGCTCTTTTTCGGCTTTTGCAAGCGCAATCCAAAGTCTGCGCCATGTTTTGAATTTAAAATTCTCCGAAAAAATATATTGCATTTCATCGCTCGCGTATCTTGTTGAAAACGGCGAAATATATCTGTCTCTTTCCATATTGCCGGCGTAATAAAAAGCCTTTGCTTTTTTTACGCTTCACCTCCGATTTTAATTATTTGTTCCGGTTAAACATAACGTTTTCGGTTTCACCTGTCATTAAATCAATATACCTTACGTAAAGTGAGATTTTATTGTCTTTATTTAAATTATTCCATATTTTATCGGCAAAATCCCTTATGCTGTCAAAAACTTCTATTTCCTCAGGCTCACCTTCAAACGAAGGAAGCGGGTTTCCGTCATGCATATAGGTATGAATAAAATGCCCTTTTCCGTTTACCGCTTCATACGAAAAGCAAAATCTGTTGCAGCAGCAGCCCTCATTATCAGCGCTTTTAAGTATGCTCATTTTATATGTAAAAGTCTTATCCGCAAATTCAAGCATTGCGCTTATTCTCGGAGTGAAATTCGGGGCATCCGGCTCAAAACATCTTGTCTCAAGCGCCGCTTCAAAGCTTGCACCGTCATTCAAAAAATCATATATTGTATCTGTCTGGTCACCGTTAGTTACTATAAGCTTGTTTTCAAAAACCTTTAGAGGCGAATAAATTATAAGCGACGGGTCTGTAACCTTACTTTCGTCAAAGGGGTAAATTATAACATTATCGCCTTCTTCTTTAAACACCCTGTTACGGCTGTTCTCACTTCTGCCCATTATAAAATACGCAGTGACCGCTTTTTTGCCGTCCGGAGTTTTCCCGACAATTATACCTCTGCCGGGATATACATTTTCGCCGATAAGCTTTTCAATCGTTCCAATCATCTCATTCACCTTTCCCTTTTACAATATCTGCCGAAACCATTTCGACCGCTTTCGGAAGCAGCTTCCATTCCGCAACGCGCATAACACGCTGCTGCAAGCTTTCCGGTGTATCGCTGCGGCATATATTTACCGCTTTTTGCAAAATTATTTCGCCGCCGTCCGGTACTTCATTCACAAAATGAACCGTTGCTCCGGTGACTTTTACACCGTATTTAAGCGCCGCCTCATGCACCTTAAGCCCGTAATAACCCTTTCCGCAAAAAGCGGGTATTAATGACGGGTGTACATTTATTATCCTTTTTGGATAACATGACGTAAAATTCTTACTGAGTATATGCATAAAACCCGCAAGCACAATCAAATCCACGCTGTATTCGTTTAGAATTCTTTTAATTTCATTTTCAAACGCTTCCGGCTCCGGAAACTTTGCCTTAAGTACAACTTCCCGCGGAATATTACTGTTATACGCTCTTGTAAGCGCAAAAGCGTCCGCGTTGTTTGAAATTACAACAGCTATTTCTCCATGCTTAATTTTATTATTATTAACCGCGTCAATAAGCGCCTGTAAATTTGTTCCGCCGCCCGAAACAAGTACCGCAATTTTTGCTTTCAGCATAATATTACTCCTTCCCCGGATTTTACGGTTTCACCGATAATATATGCGTTTTCACCGTTTTCTTTAAGAATTTCAAGCGCGTTATCCGCGTCATTTTTTGAAACAACAATGCTCATACCGACGCCCATATTATATGTATTATACATATCGCGAAGCGGCACTTTTCCCTCTTTCATTATCATTTCAAAAACCGGAAGTACCTTTATTGCTTTTTCTTCAATTTTCGCGCTTATGCCTACCGGTAAGCTTCTCGGAATATTTTCATAAAAACCGCCGCCCGTAATATGCGACACCGCTTTAATCTTAATTTTTTCAAAAAGCGCGAGCATAGGACGCACATATATTTTTGTCGGCTCGATAAGCGTTTCTCCGAGGCTTTTCCCTCCGAGAGCTTCAAGCGGCCTTCTTATATCTCTTTTTTCAACGTCAAAGACTTTTCTTACGAGAGAAAAACCGTTTGAATGTACACCGCTTGACGGAAGCGCGATTATAACGTCACCTTCACGCACGCTGCTGTTGTCAAGGATTTTTTCTTTATCCACAATGCCTACGCTGAACCCGGCAAGGTCGTATTCGTCCTCCGGATAAAAGCCCGGCATTTCGGCAGTTTCTCCGCCTATTAAGGCAGCTCCCGCCTGAACGCAGCCTTCCGCCACACCTTTTACTATTTCCGCAACTTTTCCGGGAATATTCTTTCCAAGTGCGATATAATCAAGGAAAAAAAGCGGTTTCGCGCCGCAGCAGATTATATCATTTACACACATAGCAACGCAATCAATACCGACAGTATCATGTTTATCCATAAGAAAAGCTATTTTCAGCTTTGTTCCGACACCGTCCGTGCCGCTTACCAGAACAGGATTTTTCATACCGCTTATATCGGGCAAAAAAAGCCCTCCGAAACCGCCTATGCCCGAAAACACTCCGGCAGTCTCAGTTCTCGCGATATGAGCTTTCATAAGTTCAACAGCTTTATAACCTGCTTTTATATCTACTCCGGCAGCAGCGTATGCCTCGGATTTTGAATTATTGTTCATAATATTAATCTCCATTCTATTCTTTACCGTTCCAGCAATAGGTGCAAAGCTTACAGGGGTCTATCCCTATCGCTTCGATTATCCCTTCAAGAGACTGAAATTCAAGTGAGGCAAAATGGAATTTTTCACATATCGCTTTCCTTAAATTTTTTCCTCTTTCGGTTGAGGAATCGCTGTATTCTTCAATATGCTCAAAGCCCTCCTCGCCCTCAAGCTCAAGTATAACTCTTCTCGCAAGAAGCTCCATGTCACTCGTAGCGCGTGAGAAATTAAGATACTTACAGCCGTACATTATCGGAGGACACGCCGACCTCATATGCACCTCCGACGCGCCGTTTTCGTAAAGGAAATCGACTGTTTCTTTTAACTGTGTCCCTCTTACTATGGAATCATCGACAAAAAGAAGTTTCTTATCCTGAATTAACTCATGGACAGGTATCTGCTTCATTTTCGCTATTTTGTTTCTTTCTTTCTGGTTGGAAGGCATAAAGCTTCTCGGCCAGGTCGGAGTATATTTAATAAAGGGTCGCGCGAAAGGAACCCCGCTTTCGTTAGCATAACCTATGGCATGCGGTGTTCCCGAATCGGGCACGCCTCCGACATAATCTATATTTTCGGCGTTTTTCTTTTCTTTATCGCTCTTTGCCATTATCCTTCCGTTGCGGCATCTCATAACCTCAACATTGACTCCTTCATAGTTGGAGGTCGGGTAGCCGTAATAAGACCAAAGAAATGAACAAATTTTCATTTTCTTTCCCGGTCCCCTGAGAACCTTCAGCGAATCCGCCGTTATCTCAACTATCTCTCCCGGACCCAGTTCTTTCTCGTTCTCATATCCAAGCTTTTTATAGGCGAAGGACTCAAAGGAAACGCAGTATCCGCTTTCGTTTTTCCCGATAAGAGTCGGAAGCCTGCCAAGCTTGTCCCTCGCGGCAATTATAGCTCCGTCGTTTTTTAATATCAGTATCGATGCCGTTCCCTCTATTACCTTCTGCGCAAACGTTATTCCCTCTGTGAAGGTGCTTTTCTGGTCGATAAGCGCGGCAACAAGCTCTGTCACATTTATCTTTCCGCCGGTCATGGCTCCGAAATGTCCGCCGCTGAATGACAAATACTGATTTATAAGGGATTCACTGTTATTGATTATACCGACTACCGTTATTGCATATGTTCCTATATTTGAACGTATGATAAGAGGCTGAGGACTTGTATCGCTTATACAGCCTATCGCCGAATTACCCTTCATTTCGTCAAAAACGCCGTCAAACTTTGTTCTGAAAGGTGTATTTTCTATATTATGTATTTCTCTCTGCAAGCCTACCTCTTCATCATATGCCGCAATACCGCCTATTTTTGTTCCTAAATGAGAATGGTAGTCTGTCCCGAAAAAGACATCCGAAATTGCGTCGTTTTTACTTGCCGCTCCGAAAAATCCGCCCATTGCTTTTACCGCCTTTCAAAATTAACCGAAAATTCTTTTCATCATTTCCTCGTATGCCTGCTCAACTCCGCCCATATCACGTCTGAAACGGTCTTTATCAAGCTTTTCGTGTGTATCGGCATCCCAAAGACGGCAGGTGTCGGGCGAAATTTCGTCCGCAAGAACAATCTGTCCGTCAGGTGTTCTGCCAAACTCAATTTTAAAATCAATCAAATCAACATTTATTGTTTTAAAGAAGTTTTTAAGAAATTCATTGACTTTAAAAGTATATTTCGCAATAGTGTCAAGCTCCTCTTTTGTTGCCCAGCCGCACGCAAGTATGTGATAATCGTTTACCATCGGGTCGCCGAGGTCATCGTCTTTATAGCAATACTCAAGAGTCGGACAAAGAAGCTTTGTTCCTTCCTCCACGCCAAATCTCTTTGAAAACGAGCCTGCGGCAACGTTACGCACAATAACCTCAAGCGGCACTATCGAAACCTTTTTTACAAGCGTTTCACGGTCGTTTAATTCCTCAACAAAATGAGTCGGAACACCCTCTTTTTCAAGAAGCTTCATAAGGTAATTGGACATTTTATTGTTTACTATTCCTTTGCCTCTTATTGTGCCTTTTTTAAGCCCGTTAAATGCCGTGGCATCGTCCTTATACGAAACGATGCAGTAATTTTCATTATCGGTTGCGAATACTTTTTTTGCTTTTCCCTCGTACATCTGCTCTCTTTTTTCCATTTTAAAAAATCCTTTCCGTTAAAAATTATCTGTTAAATCTTTCTGAAACAGCCTTATCTTTTTCAAGTATTTTTTTACGCATTTGTTCTCTTGCCTTATCAAGCTTTTCCGCAAGCGTTTCATCATTTACGGCAAGAATCTGAACCGAAAGTAAAGCGGCATTTTCGGCTCCGTCAAGAGCAACCGTTCCAACAGGTATTCCCGAAGGCATTTGTACGGTTGAGAACAGAGCGTCCATGCCGCTGAGTGTTGATGATTTTATCGGTAAGCCTATAACCGGAAGCGTCGTACTTGCCGCAATCGCTCCGGCAAGATGCGCCGCCTTTCCCGCAGCCGCAATTATTGCGCCGAAGCCGTTTCCCCTTGCGGACGATGCAAATTCTTTTGCTTCGTTTGGAGTTCGGTGAGCGGAATAAACATGCATTTCAAACGGGACACCGTAATCCTCCAAAACCGAAGCTGCTTTTTCAACTACCGGTAAATCGCTGTCACTGCCCATTATTATAGCAACTTTTTTCATTGACATAAAACATTCCTTTCGTAAACAAAATAAAAAAAGACAGACCCGTATTTTAAAAACAGGGCTGCCCAGACGGTCGGCACGGGCTTAAAGCGAAACTTTCGTTTTTACCCAAAAATTATTTTCTGCTCCCATGGGGTACTCCCCTATTCCGTCAGTAACAGAAAACTTTTCCTTCTATAAAATATTATAACGCAAAACGCAAAAAATGTCAATGTATTTTTTTAATATTTTTTAATGTTTTTTAAAAGTTTTATATTGCATTTTTTACAAAATATTTTTTAACTCGACAAAGCATTTTTTTATTAAAATTGCAAAAAATAATAACGGTATATTTCGTGCCGCAAACGAAAAAATTTTACTTTTAGAAAGGGACGATCATAAATATGAAAAACCCTAAAGAACACAAGAACCGTGATTCTCTTGATAAATATTACAATACGCATCCCGACCTTACGGATTTTGCCGTAGTTTCTGCAATGGATTGTACAGGATTTATACCATCCGATGCCACAAATTCGGACGCGCTCGAAGCTTATTTGTTAATGAAAAAATATCGTGCGGATCTTGAAATTGGTAATTCGGAAACAAATTAGTCCTAAATACCAACAAAAAATCAGTCTGTTCTTTATACTTTTTGATTTTTTGTTGGTAAAAATACATAAAAAATTTGTTTTTTTTGTCACTTTTTAATAATATTAATAAAAAAATCTTAAATATGTTGACTTATTTTTATTTTTGTGTTATAATGATATTAATATGAAACACACTCTCCTTGTGTTTTTTATATAAACCAAAAATGTGGGCACAGAATACCTTCTGTGTCCACATTTTTTTATCCTTTTAAGGGTTGCGCTTTGCTGCTTTTGGGAAAGTTGGTCCCCACAAGCTCAAAACTATCGGCTAACTGCGCCACCCTGTTTTTTAACAAAATTTTATTCAACCGTAACTGATTTCGCGAGATTTCTCGGTTTGTCAACATCACAGCCCTTGTTTACCGCAACATAATACGAGAAAAGCTGAAGCGGTACAACAGTAAGTGAAGGAGCGAATAAATTGTCGATTTTCGGAATGTATACGACAAAATCCGCCTCTTTTTCAATTTCCGTGTTGCCCTCCTGCGCTATTGCGAAAACCGTTGCTCCTCTTGCTTTAACCTCTTTAATATTACTCAATAGCTTTTCAAACAGACTGTCTTGTGTCGCAAGAGCTATAACCAGCGTACCGTCCTCAATAAGTGATATAGGACCGTGCTTCAGCTCTCCCGCCGCGTAAGCTTCCGAATGAATATATGATATTTCTTTAAGCTTCAAGGAGCCTTCAAGCGCAACGCAATAATCAAGCCCTCTGCCAAGGAAGAATATATCCTTGCTGCCGTATTTCTTTGAAGCATAATTCTGAAGCGGCGCAACATCTTCAATAATTTTTCCAACCTTTGAAGGAATTGTTTGTATTTCTGCAAGATAATGCTCTTTTTCTTCCTCGCTAATTTTACCGTTATTTATTCCTATATGAAGTGCGATAAGATACATTGCTTGAAGCTGTGTACTGTAAGCTTTTGTTGTTGCTACGGAAATTTCAGGTCCCGCCCAGGTATAAAGCACATCATCCGACTCTCTCGAAATAGAGCTTCCCACAACATTTACAACCGATAAAACTCTTGCGCCTCTTACCTTTGCTTCTCTCAAGGCTGCAAGGCTGTCAGCTGTTTCACCCGACTGGCTGATTATTATAACAAGGTCACCTTTCCCCACAATAGGGTCACGGTAACGAAATTCCGAAGCAAGTTCAACCTCAACCGGAATCCTTGTAAGCTTTTCAATGACGTATTTGCCAACAACTCCAACATGATAAGCGCTTCCGCAGCCTATAATATATATCTTTTTTAAACTGTTTATCTGTTCTTTGGTAAGCTTAATGTCATCAAGTACAATATTGCCTCCCTGTATTCTCGGACAAACAGTGTCCTCTATGGCTTTCGGCTGCTCCATGATTTCTTTTATCATAAAATGCTCATATCCGCCTTTTTCCGCAGCGGAAACATCCCAGTCAACGTGGAAAACTTCCTTTTTTACTTCATGCTTATATACATCAAGAACTTTAACGTCAGCGCCTTTTATCCATACTATCTCGTTATCCTCAAGAAAATAAACATCTCTTGTGTGGGAAAGAATTGCCGGAATATCGGAAGCAATATAATTCTCGCCGTTTCCGAGACCTACAATAAGCGGACTTGATTTTCTTACGGCAAAAAGCTCACCTGGGTGGTCAACCGAAATTATACCGAAAGCGTAAGAGCCTTCTATTCTGTGAATTGCCTTGATTATGGCATCTATCATATTGCCGTTGTAATAATAATCTATAAGATGTGAAACAACCTCGGTATCCGTATCCGATACAAAAGTATAACCTTCACTTTCAAGAAGAGCCTTTATCTGAAGATAATTTTCTATAATTCCGTTATGTACAAGCGCGATGCGGCCGTTTCTTGAAAGATGCGGATGTGAATTGATATCGGAAGGCGCGCCGTGAGTTGCCCACCTTGTATGACCTATACCTATTGTACCTTTAAGGTCCTCTCCGCCGTGTATTTTATCGGAAAGCACCTTAAGCCTTCCCTTTGTCTTTTCCATTGTTATCTTTTCGCCGTCAAGAATAGCTATTCCGGCAGAATCATAACCTCTGTACTCAAGCTTTTCAAGCCCGCCGAGAAGAATCGGTGCCGCCTGCTTATTTCCTATGTAACCTACTATTCCGCACATACTGTCACGTCCTTTCTCTTTTTAAAGCCTGCTCATTGACTGCTCAACGATTTCAGCAAGCATATTCGCGTCTTTTTCAATTTCTTCCATATTCTGTCCTTCTATCATAATCCTTACAAGTGGCTCTGTTCCGGAAGGACGAAGAAGCAGCCTTCCCGTACCTTTGTATTTCTCATCAATTTTTTTTGCCGCTTCGGATATTTCTTTTATATCGGTAAGACGCTCTTTATATTCGTTTTTAACTTTTACATTAACAAGCACCTGAGGTAAAATTGTAATCTCCTTAGCAAGCTCGGACAGCTTCTTGCCGCTTATTTTTAAAACCGATAAAAGCGTAATTGCCGAAACAAGTCCGTCCCCCGTTGTGTTATTCTCAAACAAAATAATATGCCCCGATTGCTCGCCGCCTATAACCGCGCCCGTTTCAAGCATTTTTTCAAGTACATAGCGGTCACCTACTTTGGTACAAACAACCTCAATTCCGTGCTTCTCGCAGGTCTGAATAAGCCCGAGATTGCTCATTACCGTTCCTATAAGACGATTTCCGGGAAGCTTATTGTGTTCTTTAAGATAAATCGACACAAGCCCCATTATAACATCACCGTCAACAATATTTCCGTTTTCATCAACGGCAATAAGTCTGTCAGCATCGCCGTCAAAAGCAACACCAACATCTGCTCCCGTATCTTTAACAAACTTTTGCAGCTTCTCAATATGAGTTGAGCCGCAGCCGTTATTTATGTTTATACCGTCCGGATTGTTGCTTATAACATTAAGCTCCGCGCCAAGCCGTCTTAACGCCTGCGGAGCAACATTAAAAGCTGCCCCGTTTGCGCAATCGACAGCAACCTTTAAGCCTTCCAGACTTGTAAGCGCGCAGCCTGCCGCAAACTCTACATAATCAATTTCGGCATTATTGGCGCCTCTGACAGCTATTCCAAGGTTTTCACTGCTCGGCATTTCATCAACGGTACTTTCACCGAGAAGATAGCTTTCTATTTCATTTTCTATTTCATCGCTGAGTTTAAAGCCTTCACTGTTAAAAAATTTAATTCCGTTATATTCAAACGAATTATGTGAAGCCGAAATTACAACTCCTGCGTCCGCTTCATATTTTCTTGTAAGATACGCAATTGCGGGAGTAGGAATTTCACCCACAATATAAGCATCGGCTCCTGTTGAGAGAATTCCCGCCACAAGCGCGCTTTCAAGCATATCGCCCGAAATTCTCGTATCTCTGCCGACAAGAATTTTTGTTTTTTTGCTTTTTGTGTGTTTTGTAAGAACATACGCGCCAAATTTTCCGAGCTTATACGCAAGCTCTGCCGTAAGCTCGCTGCCTGCGACACCTCTGACACCGTCGGTACCAAAAAATTTTCCCATTTTATTCCCTCACTTTTCATATCTTTTGTATATTAATCATAAACAAATTACATTATATCACTATTTTTCCTTAAATGCAACTATGTTTTTGCTGTTTTATGCTCTTTTTTTATATAAAAAAAGCTATTTTTGTATTTTTCTTTAAATATCGTCACCCTATTTCATCAATCGAGCCAAATTCAAAGCCCTTTGACCTTGCGTCTTTTATAAATCTGTCAAGAACATCGGCATTATCCGCCGATACGGCGTGAAGGAGAAGCACCTCACCGCCCACCGTGTAAGGCATTATCTGATTATAGGCGTAATCCGCGCCCCGCTGCATTGTTACGTCCCAGTCAAGATAAGCAAAGCTCCAGAAAACGCTTGTATATCCCATATTGCTGATATGCGCAAGTACCCTTTCGCTGTACTCTCCTTTTGGCGGGCGTACATATTTCATTTTTATTCCCGTAATTTTTTCTACCATATTATCAAGCTCTTTAAGCTCTTTTTCAAGTTCTTTATCACCTATTTCAGGCAGCGAAGGGTGATTAACCGAATGGTTTCCTATAATATGCCCTTCTTTTGCCATACGTTTCACAAGCTCCGCTTCTCTTTCCACATACGCCCCCGTCACAAAAAACGCTGCTTTTACATCATTCTTTTTTAAAGTATCAAGAATATCGGCTGTATACCCGTTTTCGTACCCTTCGTCAAAGGTAAGATAAATTCTGTTACTGTTTTCATCGCCCATATAAAAACCGTTATATTTTTTCAGCATTTCTTTAATATCGGACGGCACCTCCGGCGCCGCGCCCTCATTTTTCTTTATGCCCCAGCCTATAAGCGTATTGTCAAGTCCGTCAAGCACAAAAATTTCTCTCTTCGGATCAGTATTATCCCGTTTTTTCTCTGCGGTTTCATTCACCGCTTTTTCTGTACTCTCTGTGTTTTCGCACTGCCTGTTTTTTGCCCCGCAGCCGGAAAACAAAAGCATCGCCGTAAGTAAAAAAATAATTTTTTTCATAAAAATGTCATCGCCTTTCCACGGTCCGAATAAATGCAAACCTTGTTAAAAATATAATACAGAATATATTAAAATATTACAATTTTCTTTTATATGAATCTTAAAAATAATGCTTGCAAAAATATATAATTTATGCTATAATATTTAAAAATAAAATATACGCAATATAAACCCCGAAAGGATAATATATAATGAACAGAAACGTACTTTGCAGTAAATGCGGCAAAAAACCCGCCATTTTCTTTTCTTCCACAATTGACGGAAAAAACGTTGAAGGACTTTGCCTGTCCTGCGCGAGAGGAATGAATAACCCCCAGATAAGCGCAGTTCTTGACCAAATGGGAATTACGGATGATAATATTGAGGAGCTTGAGGACGGGCTTGCTCAGGCAATGGAAAATCCCGAGGAGCTTTTTAACAATCTTTCGGAAGGCGGCGAAGGCGGTCCTTTTGATATTATTTCAAAAATGTTTGCCAAAGCCGGCGGCAATGAGGAACAGGAAAACACTGAAATTCCGGGTGACAAAAAAACCAAAAGTGATAAAAAGGATAAACCTGACAAAAAGCGCAAAAATCTTGAAACTTACGGCACAAATCTTACCGAAAAGGCGCGTGAAGGAGGGGTTGACAGGGTTATCGGCAGGACGCGTGAAATTGAGCGTGTTATTCAGATACTTAACCGCCGTAACAAAAACAATCCCATTTTGCTCGGGGAACCCGGCGTGGGCAAAACCGCCATTGCCGAAGGGCTTGCTATGAAAATTGCCGAAAAAGAGGTACCCGAAAAGCTGCACGGAAAAGAAATATATCTGGTCGATTTCGCCGCGCTCGTCGCGGGCACACAGTTCAGAGGTCAGTTTGAGGCAAGGCTTAAAGCCCTTATTGAAGAAACCAAAAAACTCGGAAATATAATCCTGGTTATCGATGAGGTGCATAATATTGTCGGCGCGGGTGACGCCGAGGGCGCAATGAACGCCGCAAATATTTTAAAGCCCTCGCTCGCGAGAGGTGAAATTCAGGTTATAGGCGCGACAACAATTGCCGAATACAGAAAATTCATTGAGAAAGACGCCGCGCTTGAAAGACGTTTTCAGCCGGTTATGATTGATGAGCCTACAATAGAGGACAGTATTGAAATTCTTAAAGGCGTAAAAGGCTATTATGAAGATTATCATAAGGTCGAAATATCGGACGAGGTCATTGAAAACGCCGTAAGACTTTCCGAAAGGTATATTCACGACCGTTTCCTTCCCGACAAGGCAATTGACGTAATTGATGAGGCGGCCTCTAAGGTGAATCTTGAAAACACAGAGTTAATGGAGCTTTTTGACCTTAAAGATAAGCTGAAAACAATACAGCTTGAAAAAGAAAACGCCGTTCAGACCGATTCCATAGAGGATTACCAGAAAGCGGCAAACCTTAAAATTGAGGAATGTCAGATAAAAGAAAAAATCGCGGAGCTTGAAAAAACGTGTTATCATAAACCTGTAACGCCTGCCGATATTGCTCAGGTTATCGAAAGCTGGACAAAAATCCCCGTTAAGAGTCTTACAAAGGTTGACAGCGCAAAGCTTATTAACCTTGAAGAACGCCTGCATGAACGTGTTATCGGGCAAGACAAGGCTATTGATCTGGTTGCGCGCGCCGTCCGCCGGAAACGCGCCGACATAAGCGTTTCAAAACGTCCCGTTTCCTTTATTTTTGTCGGACCTACGGGCGTCGGCAAAACCGAGCTTGTCAAAGCTCTTGCGGAAAATGTATTTGGCAGCGAGGAAGCTCTGATACGGCTTGATATGTCGGAATATATGGAAAAACACTCCGTTTCAAAATTAATAGGCTCGCCTCCCGGATATGTGGGCTATGACGAAGCGGGACAGCTTACCGAAAAAGTGAGACGTAATCCTTATTCCATCATATTATTTGACGAAATAGAAAAAGCGCACGAAGATGTATTCAATATTCTTCTCCAGGTGCTTGATGACGGCAGAATCACCGACAGCCACGGCAGAACGGTAAATTTTGAAAACACGATAATTATAATGACGTCAAACGCAGGAAGCAACCTCAAAACCGGACTTGTGGGCTTCGGCGGGACGGACGGAAGCGCTTCACGCTATGACAAAGCGCTGCGTGAGCTTTTCAGACCCGAATTTTTAAACAGAGTTGACGAAATAATCGAGTTTCTTCCGCTTACGAAAGAGGAGCTTTTAAAAATCGTCACGCTTCAGCTTAAAGAAATTGAAAAAGGTCTGGCGGCAAAAAACGTTACTCTCACCGTTACGGACGCGGCAAAAGAGCTTGTGCTTGAAAAGGGCTATGAGCCTTCCTACGGCGCGCGTCCCTTAAGACGCACAATAACCTCAAACATTGAGGATAAAATCGCTGTACTTGTCATTGACGGCAAGGTTAAAAAATCCGTAACCGTTGACGCAAGCGGCGGAGAATTTATTGTAGCGGCGAAATAAAAAAATCAAGGAACGAATTTCAAAACGATTTTCGTTCCTTTTTTACTATCAGAAAGGCTCTTCATTACCCTCAAAGGCTTTTTTTACCGCCTCGCAAAGACCGCTCAGGCGTTTATCCTCGCTGTCGTTTTTAACCATTGCAGACAAAACGTCAGCCCTTCCGACAATTACCACAAGGCTTTTTGCCCTTGTTACCGCCGTATAAAGAAGATGTCTTGTCATAAGCATTTCATGCATCGGGTAAAGAGGCAAAACAACCGCTTCAAACTCACTTCCCTGGCTCTTATGTACCGTCATGGCATATGCTAAGTCAATATCTTTAAGAAGGTCAAAAGGATATTTGACCTTCTTTTCGCCGTCAAAAATAATCTCTGCGTAACCCTCCTGCATACAAAGCTTGCTTATAAAGCCTATATCGCCGTTATAAATTCCGCCGCCCTTAGAGCCGTCCTCACGTTCCCAGTCTATATCGTAGTTGTTTTTTGTCTGCATTACCTTATCGCCTTCACGGAGCGTATAAACAAAACGCGCAATTTCTTTTTTGTTTTTTGAGGGCGGATTCAGCTCCTGCTGCATAACCCTGTTAAGCGCTTCGACTCCGGCTTCGCCGCGTTTTACGGGCGTTAAAATTTGTATATCGTTTACCGGGTCTGCCGATTTTAAAAACTTCGGCAATCTGTTTACGCAAAGGTCGGTAATCTCTTTAACTCCTTCACTTCTGCCCTGCCTGCTTAACATAAAAAAATCGCTCTCACGCCCTGTAAATTCCGGCATTTTCCCACTGTTAATTCTGTGCGCGTTTACAACAATCATACTTTTTTCAGCCTGACGGAATATCTCGTCAAGCCGTATGGTTTTAAGCCTTTCGCTCATAAGCAAATCTTTTAATACGCAGCCTGCGCCGACCGACGGAAGCTGGTCGGCATCACCTACCATTATAATCCTCGCGCCGCTCTTTACCGCCTTTAAAAGATGATACATAAGCAGCACGTCAACCATTGACATCTCGTCAATTATAATAACATCTGCAGTAAGCGGATTTGAATCGTTCCTTGAAAAAACCCATTTCCCTTCGGCAGTGCCTGCCTCTATTTCAAGCAAACGGTGTATGGTTTTCGCATCCATATTACACATTTGCGTCATACGCTTTGCCGCTCTTCCCGTCGGCGCGGCAAGGGCGATTTTCATTTTTTTTCGCTTCATCAGAGCGATTATGGCGCGTATTATTGTTGTTTTTCCCGTACCGGGTCCGCCCGTTATTATCATAACGCCGTTTATGACCGCTCCTTCAATCGCTTCACGCTGTTTTTCGGCAAAGGTTATGCCCATATCCGCTTCAATTTCATCTATTTCCTCTTTGAGCTGCTTTTTGTTTACACGGACGGGCTGCCTTGATAAATGACTTATATAGGACGCCACGCCTCTTTCGGCAATATAATACGGCGGCAAATAAACACGTGTTTCATCGCCCTGTTTGTCAATTCTTATATCCGACTCAACCGTCATTTTTAAAAAAGCGTCATACACCGCTTCCGTCTCAACCTCTAAAAACCGTGCCGTTTCCTCCGCAAGCGTTTCTTTTTCCATATACGTATGCCCGTTTCCCGCCGCAAGACTTAAAACGTAAGAAATTCCCGCGCATATACGCTCCTTTGAATTTTTGAAAACACCTATTTTTTCAGCCATTTTATCAACGGTTTTAAAGCCTATGCCGTCAATATCATAGCAAAGAGAATATGGGTTTCCCTTAATTTTTTCAACGGCGTTCTCACCGTATTCCTTATATATTTTATATGCTGCGGATGAGTTTATGCCGTATCTGTTTAAAAAAATCACAATATCCGAAACGCCCTGCTGCCGCATAAAATCGTCATGTATTTCTATTGCTTTTTTTTCGCTTATTCCTTTGATTTCAGCAAGCTTTAACGGTTCATCACGCATAACATTAAGACTTTCACCGCCAAATACATCTATTATTTTTTTTGCCGTGCTTTCGCCTATGCCCCGAACAGCGCCCGATGATAAATAAAGAAAAATGTCTTCCTCGTTTTCAAGACGGATTTTTTCGTAAAAATCTATTTTAAACTGCTCGCCGTATTCTATATGCGTTTCCCATGTGCCTTCGGCGCGTATCTTATCGCCCGCGTTTATGAAAGGCAAAATTCCCACACCTATAAAATCACCTATATCATCATTAGACATTTCGCACACAGCATAACCGTTTGCTTCATTTGACCAGATTACATATTCAATTCGGCATTCAAGGCAATCTTTAACTCCCATAATAAATCCTTTCAAGCTTTCTATATGATAATTATACAATAAATTATAACAAAATACAAGATGATTTTGCAAAAATGGCAATTGTTTTTTTTTAATATATATGATATAATTTTTATTGATTTTTAAAAAGAGAGGCGCTTATTAAAATATGAAAATCGAAAATATAAGAAATGTAGCAATAATCGCTCACGTTGACCACGGCAAAACAACTCTTGTGGATAAAATGCTCCGTCAGAGCGGTATTTTCAGAAGCAATGAGGCGGTGCGTGAACGTGTTATGGATTCAAACGACCTTGAACGTGAACGCGGTATTACAATTTTGTCAAAAAACACCTCCGTTCATTATAAAGATGTTAAAATAAACATTGTCGATACTCCGGGGCATGCCGATTTCGGCGGCGAGGTTGAGCGTGTGCTCGGTATGGTTGAGGGCGTACTTCTTCTTGTTGACGCGTTTGAAGGCGCCATGCCGCAGACAAGGTTTGTGCTTAAAAAAGCTCTTGAGCTGAATTTAAAGCCCATTGTGGTTGTCAATAAAATAGATAAAAAGGATGCAAGACCGCTTGAGGTTGTCGATGAGGTCTTTGATTTGTTTTTTGAACTCGGTGCCTCGGAGGAACAGCTTGATTTTCCGGTCATTTATGCTTCTTCCCGTGACGGCTATGCCATGAAAGACCTTGATTCTCCGGGAGATGATTTAACGGAGCTTTTTGACGCGATTCTTGAAATGGTGCCGCCTCCCGAATGTAATCCCGATGAACCGCTTCAGATGCTTGTTTCAAATATTGATTCCGATGAATATATAGGCAGAATTGCCGTAGGTAAAATTTCAAGAGGTGAAATAAAGTCTGGTGAAACCGTTGCAATATGTAAAAAAGACGGAAAAACCGAAACCGCAAAGGTCGGCAAGCTGTTTATTTTTGACGGGCTTAAACGTGATGAAGCCGAAAGTGTTTCGTGTGGAGAAATTGTCTGCATTTCAGGGCTCGGAAACATTGAAATCGGTGAAACGGTATGCCGTGCGGACTGTCCGGACGCTCTACCCGTAATTGAGGTTGATGAGCCGACCATTTCAATGAATTTCCTTGTAAACAACAGTCCGTTTGCCGGAAAAGAAGGACAGTTTGTAACTTCAAGACATCTTCGTGCAAGGCTTTTTAGGGAGCTCGAAACAAACGTCAGCTTAAAGGTTGAGGAAACGGATTCCTCCGACTGCTTCAAGCTTTCGGGAAGAGGTGAGCTTCATCTTTCAATACTCATTGAAACTATGCGCCGTGAAGGCTATGAATTTCAGGTATCAAAGCCGCAGGTTATTTTAAAACAAAAGGACGGCAAAACGCTTGAACCGTATGAAACTGTAATCGTCGATGTCCCCGAAGAATATGCGGGAACAGTTATTGAGAAGCTTGGCAGCCGAAAAGCCGAAATGAAAAATATGCAGCCCATAAACGGCGGCACATACAGCAGGATTGAATTTCGTATTCCTTCAAGAGGGTTAATAGGCTACCGCAGTGAATTTCTGACCGATACACGAGGAAACGGTATTATGAATACGCTTTTTGACGGATATGACGAATACTGCGGCACTTTCCCCGGCAGAAACAGAGGTTCTATGATTGCGTGGGAGGACGGTGAGTCGATAACCTACGGCTTATATAACGCCGAAGGCAGAGGCGATTTGTTTATCGGCCCCGGCGTAAAGGTTTATGAAGGAATGATAGTCGGCAGAAACGCCAAAGCCGAGGATATTGTAATTAACGTCTGCAAAAAAAAGCACGCCACAAACACCCGCGCTTCAGGCTCTGACGACGCGCTCAAGCTTACGCCGCCAATTAATATGAGTCTTGAAAATTGTCTTGAATTTATTGCGGACGATGAGCTTGTGGAGGTAACTCCCAAAAGCATACGCCTCCGTAAAAAAATTCTTAATACCGAGCTTAGGGCAAAAGCCGAAGCAAGAGGAAAAAAGTGAATAGAATTTCGAGCAGCCCCGCGAAATGCGGGGCTGCTCTTTGAAGTGAATATTATGGTAAGGGAGATTGTTTAAACCCCAACCAATAATATATAACATCAGGTAAATACCTTGATTTTAAAATGCATAAAATATCGGTAATGTTCCACCTAATGTAACATAATTATACCATTTTTTTGATAAAATGTCAATAATTATGCTCAAAATATATTTTTTTCGTGATAATCCATAAAAAAACAATATTATTTTTTGATATTTTAATGTATAAAAACTAAAATAAAAACGATATATTTTTCAGGAAAATCAAAAAATATGTGGCTGCAATAAAATGAAATCACTTTATTGCAGCCACATAATATCTTTATTAATCAAATACCGTCGTAATTGTTTTCCGTTTCGGAAGGAGTGGCTGAAGTCTCCGGAGTCTTGGCTTCACTCTCTGCCGGTGCAGGTTTTTCTTCGGGTTTTTCTGTCTGTTCCTGTACGGAAGGCGCTTCGTTTCCCTGAGATGAAGGGATATTTTCTTCAGCCGGTTCTGCCGATGCTTCTGCCGCTCCGCCTGCCGTTCCCCGTAATTCTATCCTGTTAATCGGCTGATATACGCTTCTGTGAAGAAAATCACGGCTTTGAAGCTGACCGTTTTTAAATATCTTTTTGTAGCTGTCGACCGTCATTCCTATTGTACCTTTTTCCGATACGACAACCTTGCCTGCCGGAAGGCTCGGGTCCTCTTTTACAACTGTCTGCGGCGAGCTTCTGCCGACAATTATATTTTCTATTTCAACTTTTATTGACGGGTCGGGCTTTTTACCGAGAATTTTTATTATAACCGTTCCGCCCGAAACACCGGCTGTTATTTTTATAGGCTCATTTGTATTGTTTTTAAACCTGAAATCAAGCTCTCCTTCATAAACGGTAGCGTCCTGACCGTAAGGAACGTAACCGACTATATACATATGGTTACGGCGTTTTACAATTTCAAAGTTTCCGTAAAGCGCTGCGCTGTAAAGCGTTGATGATACCTGGCAGACGCCGCCGCCGATTCCCTGTTCGTGACCCTTTGTCGTGAAAATTGTCGCCGCTCTGTAGCCTGCCGCCGTTGTAACCGGTCCGAGCGCCGCATTGTAAGAAAAGATTTCGCCGGGATTTAAAACCGAGCCGTTTATACTTGCGCAGGCAATTTCGACATTTTTGCGCCTGTTGGCGTCACTGCCCGCAAGAGATGAGGAATATTCCGAAATAACCTCCGTAAACATTCCGCTCTCGTCTATCTTACCTATTGTAGGTTCAATAACCTCAAGCGTAAGGCTATACGGTTCTTCGTTTCCTTCGTTTTCTTTTATAAGCTTTTCAAGGTCAGAAAGCTTAAATTTATAACCTTTTTTTGCCTCAACAATATATCCTTTACCGTCACGCTTTTCATAGTTCGCATTTTCGGGACCCTTTGCGACTTCTTTTTCTATTGCCGAAGCGTCCCATGGAGCAGGCTCAATGTAAGCAAGATTTACACCGATTTTCCCGGATTTGCCGCTTAAAAGCAGCTCTTTAATATCCTTAATAAGCGGTTCTCTGTCAACTCCCTGTCCTGCTTTTCCGTTTTGCAGAACAAGTTTATCTCCTTCTATTCTGTACGAGTTCTCAACAACCGTTGTGCCGATACTCTGAAAATATGCCGCGACATAATCAGAGACACTCTCTTCGGATACTTCCGGCTTTGTTTTAATTTCGGCTTTTCCGTTTTTTATATTTCTGCATTCGCTTATTCTTTTAAACAGACTTCCTGTTTTTCCGTAAGAAACAGCTTCTTTTACAGCTTCGCCCACATGATAATCAATATCAAACTCGTCGAAGCCTGCTGTTGTTATTTTTTCGTCCATAACAAGTTCAAGAGTGTTTTCTTTAAGAGGCTCCTTGCTCTCAAGAACAGCTTGTTCGGCCTTTTTTTCGTCCATACCTCCCACATCAACACCGTCAATCGTAATACCTTTCGCAATTGCGGTGTTTCCTCCGTAGCGTGAAATTAAAAACGAACAATACGCTCCCGTAACCGCCATTATCAGGGCTATTACTGCCGCCGCAACAATAAGCGCCTTTTTAGGATTAAATTTTTTTTCCTCGCTCATACACAAAAAACCTCTCATACTCTCAATATTTCCCGATTATCATAATATATTTTACATTTAATTCGCATAAATGTCAATAGTCTGTATATTACAATTATATTTCTTTTATGACATATTATTCATATGCTCAAGCATAAAATCTCCTATCGTCCTTGCCGCATACGGCTTTGCGAGTCTGTCGGCGCAAATTCGCATTTCCTCACGGCGCTGAGGATAGCGAAAAAACTGTTCAAGAGCGTCCGAAAGTGTATAATTTTTTGTAACGTATATTCCCGCGCCGTTATTTACAAGAAACTCAACATTTTTAAGCTCCTGCCCCGGAATAGGATCAACATAAATCATCGGCAGACACTTTGCAAGACTTTCGGTCACGGTAAGCCCGCCGGGTTTTGTTATTATACAGTCCGCCGCGTCCATAAACTCATCAACATTATTTACAAAACCGTAAACACAACAATTTTTATTATAGCTTTTTTTCTCTATTGCATTTTTCGCGCGCTTATTGCTTCCGCATACAACCGCAATCTGATAATCATAACGGCACCTATCCGCTTCGGATATTATGGAGCTTATATTTCCGTGTCCCATACTGCCCATCATAACAAAAACAAGAGGCTTATCCGGATTAAAGCCGAGCTTTATTTTACTTTTCCGTTTATCATTGCGCTGCGCGTATTTAAGGTTTAGCGGTATGCCTATAGGAAGAAGCTTTTTTTCGTCTATACCGCGGCTTACGCACTGCCTTACCAAACCTTCGTCCGGTATAACATAATAATCAAGATTTGTATTCTCCCAATGAGGGTGAAGTGTAAAATCCGTAACCACACCCACGCTCGCAATATTAATTTTTTTCTTTCTTTTAAGACGTGTTATCAGCTGACCGCCAAAAACGTGTGTGGTAATTACAGTATCAATACTGTTCTGTTTGATAAATTCCGACATTCTGTTGCAGGCAAGTCTGTTGATATTATCCATAAGCGAGCATACGCCCACTTTATTATGCTCCTCAATATTATAAAGAGTACCAAAAACCTTAGGCATTTTTGCTATTGAAAAATTGTATATTTCAGACACCGATTTGCCAAGCATTTTATTTATATAGCTGTAAATATCAAGAATATATGTTTCCTGACCCTTTTCATCAAGATAATCTTTTATTGCGTTGGCACAGCTGTTATGTCCGTTGCCTGCCGTAACGGATAAAAACAAAACCTTCATTTTTTTCCCCTTTCTTTTTATTACATATCATCAAAAAAACTAATCTGACGAAGCTCTCTGCTATCGTCTTTGAGCTTCTGACCGGAAGCCGGAATCCTTCCCGAAACATAAGCCTCCGCATTTTCAAGACCGCATTTTTCGGCAGGAAGCATTTTTTCAAGAAACTTGTCACGCTTTGAAAGGTAAACCTGCACTCCCTGAGTATCGCGCTTTGCTTTTGCCGCCACAAGCTTTGTGTTTATAATAAGCGCCCTGCCGCCCTTGCTCAAAAGAGCAATATCGGTATCATACGGTATCCTTAGTATTCCCGCAAGAGGTGATTTTACACTGTATCCTCCCGTAAGCTTACGCCGGTTTGTTTTTGTGGCATAGCTCGAAAGCTCAACTTTTGCGATTTTGCCGTTTTCAAACGCGAAAACCATATAACCTTTATAGTCAGATGCTGTCGTCATATAAACAATCTTTTCACCCGGCTCGCTGCCGAGAAGGTTTGGCAGATATTCTCCGTATGAGCTTGCTTTGCAATCGGCAATTTCGCTTATGCGATACTTGTATGCATTGCCCTTATCCGAAAACAGAAGCACGTCATCCCTGTTTGAAGCTTCTTCGGCACAGGTGATTTCGTCACCCTCTTTAAGCTTCTGCTCTGAAGCCGCGCGGAGCGATACAAGAGTAATTTTTTTGAGATAGTTTTCCCTTGTAAAGAACATTTTAACCTTATAATCCTCAACCTGAGTTATAATCTCGTCTGTATCCGCTTCGCTTTCGTCAATAAGGTCTGTCTTTCTGTCTGCGCCGTATTTTTTTGCGATTTCGTCAAGCTGCTTTATTATTACCTTTTTAACCTCTTTGTCGCTCGATAAAATCCGCTTCATTTCCTCAATATCCGAAATAAGCTTTTCGATTTCCGCCGTTCTTTTTAAAATATATTCCTTATTTAAGCTGCGGAGCTTTATTTCAGCAACAAATTCCGCCTGGACCTCGTCAATATCGAAGCCCTTCATAAGATTCGGAACAACGTCCGCGTCATGCTCGGTCGTTCTGACAATAGCAATCGCTTTATCTATATCGAGAAGTATTTTTTTAAGTCCCTGCAAAAGATGCAGCTTATCGGATTTTTCTTTAATATCGTATTCAAGCCCGCGGCGCACACAGCCTATCCTGAACTTTGTCCATTCGGCAATTATTTCCTTAACACCGAGAACGACAGGCTTTGAGCCTATCAGCACATTAAAATTACAGCCGAAGGAATCCTCAAGAGGCGTAAGCTTGAATAGCTTTTTCATAAGCATTTCGGGGTCGGTGCTTTTGCGTATATCTATTGTGATTTTAAGACCGTTTAAATCAGTTTCATCGCGTATATCGGTTATTTCCTTTGTTTTTCCCGTTTTTACACACTCAATTATTTTATCACGTATTGCTTCAATTGTTGTTGAATACGGTATTTCATATATCTCTATACACGAATTATCCTTGTCATATCTGTATTTTGCCCTTACCTTAAAGCTGCCTCTGCCGCTTGACATAATTGCGTCAAGCGCTTCTTTGTTATAGACAATTGTTCCCCCCGTCGGAAAATCGGGTGCGATTATATGCTCAAAAATATCCGCCTTTTCGTTTTTCAGGTATGCTGCTGTTCCCGCGCAGACCTCACGAAGATTAAAGCTGCATATTTTGCTTGCCATACCTACCGCTATCCCTTCGTTGGGATTTACGATTATATTCGGAAATGCGACAGGTAAAAGCGTCGGCTCCTTCATGGTGTTATCGTAGTTATCGACAAAATCAACCGTATTTTTGTCAATATCTCTGAAAACCTCATTACAGATTGCTTCGAGCTTTGCCTCCGTATAACGCGGCGCGGCATATGCCATATCCGATGAATATTTTTTACCGAAGCTTCCTTTTGAATCCACAAAAGGTACAAGAAGCGATTCGTTTGCCCTTGCGAGACGTACCATTGTTTCATAAATTGCCGCGTCACCGTGCGGATTAAGTTTCATTGTCTGTCCCACAACATTGGACGATTTTGTCCTCGCGCCCGATATAAGCCCCATTTTATACATTGTGTAAAGGAGCTTCCTGTGAGAAGGCTTAAAGCCGTCAATTTCGGGAATGGCTCTTGAAACAATAACGCTCATGGCGTAAGGCATATAGTTGGTTTCAAGCGTATCGCATATTTTCTGCTCTATAATTTTTTCTTCAACAGGAACATACTCCTGCTCAGTTTTCTTATGTTTTGCCATAAAAATCTGTTCATTCCTTCCAAAACGTGATATCATTCAACATCGAGCATTTCCATATATTTCCCACCGTTTTCGGCAATATAATCCTTTCTTGCGGGCAAATTATCTCCAAGCAGTATATCAAACATCTGCTCCGTTGCCTCCGCGTCCTCGGGAGTAACCTGAATAAGCCTTCTTGTTGCCGGATTCATTGTGCTTACCGACATCATATCGGGGTCGTTTTCTCCGAGTCCCTTTGAACGGTGGACACTGCATTTGCCAAGACGCTCCACAAGCTCGTTTTTCTCTTTGTCGGTATAGGCAAAAAAGGTTTCGTCCTTTGTACGCACCTCAAAAAGCGGGGATTCCGCAATATAAACATAACCTTTTTCAATTAAAGTAGGAGTGAGCGCGTAAATCATTGAAAGAATCAGCGTCCTTATCTGATACCCGTCAACGTCCGCGTCTGTGCATATTATGATTTTACTCCAACGCAGGTTATTTATATCAAAGGTGCTGAGGTCCTTATTATGCTTCGTTTTTATTTCAACACCGCAGCCGAGCACCCGCATAAGGTCGGTTATTATCTGACTTTTGAAAATTTTGTCATAATCGGCTTTAAGGCAGTTTAAAATTTTACCCCTTACCGGAATAACCGCCTGAAATTCGCTGTCTCTCGCAAGCTTTACCGAGGTAAGCGCTGAATCGCCCTCAACTATATAAACCTCTCTGCGGCTTATATCCTTTGTTCTGCAATCGACAAACTTTTCGACGCGGTTTGTTATATCAATATTCGATGAAAGCTGTTTTTTAATATTCAGCCTTGTTTTTTCCGCCGATTCGCGGCTGCGTTTGTTCACAAGCACCTGTCCCGCGATTTTTTCGGCGTCAAGCTTGTTTTCTATAAAATAAACCTCAAGATTATGGCGCAGTGCCTCTGTCATAAACTCCTGAATAAACTTATTGTTTATTGCTTTTTTGGTCTGATTTTCATAGCTTGTAAAGGTTGAAAACGAATTTATAATAAGCACAAGACTGTCCTGAATATCCTGAAACGTTATTTTCTGCTCATTTTTATTATATTTGTTGTTTGCTTTAAGATATCGGTCTATCGCATATACAAAAGCGTTTCTGACAGCTTTGTCGGGCGCGCCGCCGTATTCGAGCCAGCTTGAGTTATGATAATATTCAATGAGATTTACCGTATTGTTAAAACAAAAGGCAACGTTCATTTTAACCTTATATTCAGGCTTATCCTCTCTGTCCTTTCCGCTTCCTTCGGTTGAAAACGAATGAACCTCCGTAAGCCCCGTTTCGCCCGATACCTCTTTCGCGTACTCGTTTATTCCGTCAGCATAAAGATATTCGGAAATTTCCATACCGTCCTCTGTTTCGTTATAAAAAACAAATTTCAGCCCGGAATTTGCAATAGCCTGCCTTTTAAGCGTATTCTTAAAATATTCCGCGCTTATGTTTATATCGGTAAAAACATCTTTGTCGGGCTTCCATTTTATTTTTGTTCCCGTTTTTTTACCTTTTATTTCCGTTTTTGTAAGTCCGCCAACGTTTTCGCCTTTTTCAAAATGCAAATCAAAGCGTGTGCCGTCACGTGTAACCGTTACGTCCATATATTCGGAGGAATACTGCGTGGCGCAGCTTCCGAGACCGTTAAGTCCGAGACTGTACTCATAATCTCCGCCCGCAAGGTTTTTATATTTGCCGCCTGCGTATAATTCACAGAAAACAAGCTCCCAGTTATACCGTCCCTCACGCTCGTTATAATCGAGCGGTATTCCCCTGCCGTGGTCGGTTACTTCTATTGAGCCGTCAAGGTATTTTGTAACCTCAATTACGCTGCCATAGCCTTCACGCGCTTCATCAATGGAGTTTGAAAGTATTTCAAAAACCGCGTGTTCGCATCCCTCAAGCCCGTCAGAGCCAAAAATTACCGCGGGGCGAAGCCTTACTCTGTCGGCTCCTTTGAGTGATGTTATACTGTCATTATCATATTTTCCTGCCATTAATTTATCTCTGCTCCTTTTATGTACGATATACAAGGTATAGTATATCAACAATACTCTATAATATATAATACCCCAAAATTTGGCATTTGTCAAGCATTAAAAATAATTTTCGTACATAAGTTCGGAGTATGTAATTTTTTTAAAATAATTTGAAAAATACTTGATTTTATCTGCAAAATGTGTTATACTAGTAAAGTCGTACTAACCGGGGAGGCAGCGGTTCCCTGTACCTGCAGTCCGCTACAGCAGGGGTGAATTCCTTTTTGAGGGTTACTTATGTACTGTCAGTTTGTATCAGAAAATGTTGATTGTCGGGTCTTGCACAACGTAGGCGCGTGAACCTTGTCAGGCGGGGAACCGAGCAGCAATAAGCGTTTCCCTGCGTGTGTTGCGAGGCAGCCCGGCAGGAGTTTTCAAAGTACAAAAACGTGTGCAGACGTAATTCGAGGAAAGGTGTACGATTTTTTATATTTTTTTAAAGAAGGTCATATAATGAAAAAAGTAATGCTTATAGGTGATTCAATACGTCAGGGATATCAGGCTGACGTACAGGAAATTTTAAAAAACGAATACGAGGTCTGGGGAAGCCCCGACAACTGCCGCTTTGCCAAATATACCTTAAATGAGCTCGGCAGAATGTTTAAGGGTTTTTCGTCAAACATTACCGAAAAACAGATTGACAACGGGCTTATTGCCCCCACGGAAGCGCTTTCGGGTGATATAATCTATCCCGATATAATACACTGGAACAACGGTCTTTGGGATACCTCAATTGTCTGTGAGGAGGACGGCGCGTTTACGCCGATAGACGAATATATAAGCTACATATCAAAAATTTTACGTGAACTCAGGAAAATCACCGACAAAATTATTTTCGCGACGACCACACCCGTAAAGCCTCAGAATCCGAATCAGAAAATAGAAATCATAAAAGAATATAACAAAGCGGTTACAGAGTTTATGAAAAAAGAAAATGTTGTCATCAACGACCTTTACAGCTTTGTAAACGCAAATATTGACGCATATATCGGTCCCGACAACATACATTTGAGCGCGGAAGGCAAGCTTGCCTGCGCAAACGAAGTCGCAAAATACATAAGAGCCGCAGACGGGAAAAACTGAAAGCTGAAGGAGCATACATATGAAAAAAGTCAGAATTACCGTTATGCGTACAGTATGCCACGAAGACCTCATAAAGGAATACGAAAATCCCATTGAGCATGCGTGTGATATGAAGATAGGAATGGAATTTATCTCAAACGGTCTGCAAAAACCCGAGGGCTTCTGCGACAGCGCATGGAGCAGCGTTTCGCCGTTTGTTATGGCGCTTTCACACGGTGCCGAGGATTTTTACGGCGGGTGGATGAAAAATAAAAAATCCGCCATGATTTCCTGCAATGACGGATTTCGCCCGGTAAGCTTTCTTCTTGAAGCAATGGATTGAATGAAAAATGACGTGCCTTACCGCAACGGATTTTTTCGTTTGTTTGCGGCTTCGCCGTTTTTCTGATAGCGCCGAAGGTACAAAAATGTGACAAAACCGGCACGTCCCCATGACACGTTATTGTACAACATAAAAAAATTATTGTCAACAATTTTTAGAAGTAATTTTGGAATGTAACCCATATGGGTGTTGAGAGTGCAAAACGCAAAGGGGAGTGTGAAGAGTAAAAATCGAAGTGGAAATCAGCCGAAAACAGTCAACGGCGTGACAATGGCGCGTCTCCATGACGCGCTTTAAAAATTTTTTAAAAATATTTACTTTTACGCTTGTATGTGTTATAATTTAAGCATGAAGGGAAGTTGAGATTATGAAAAAAGTTTTGATTGCAGCATTAAGTTTAATAATGATTTTATCATTGACGCCTTTGTCGGTGGCGGCAGCGCGCGTAATTTCTACGGTAAATGTCGGGAATGTACTGACTCCTGCTGCCGGTGTTAAATGGGAGTGGCAGTGGGATAAGTCCTTAATGGTATCTGAAGATTTGGGCTACGAGGTGTATCAGCAGCCCGAATGGTATGACGAGACAGAAAAAAGATTTATGAATAACAATGAAGCCTTTCAGGTGGGGCACATTTACACGGTGCAAATCTGGGTTGAAGTAAAGGACGGATATGAATTTGATTCAACCACTACTGTTTATTATATGAAAGCGACCGTAAACGGAAAAGATGCCGAAGTCAGCAAGGCTTTTGAGTATCAGAGGTGGGCTATGGCGGTGGTATCTTATACCTTCCCCGAGGTAAAAGATAACAAGAAAATAACAAGCGTCTCGGTCAGCGATATTAAAGAGCCTAAAATAGGAAAGCAGTCAATCGCAAGAGCGCACTATCTTAAATACAGCGAAGGCGTTACAGGGTATCATGCATCGTGGTATGAGGATTATGACGCAGACAAGGGACACTTTACGGGGATATTTGCCGCCGAAAAGGCTTATACCTTTGAACTTATAATGGAATTGCAGGAAGGCTATGATTTTACCTATAAATCCACGGGAGAGCCGGACGTAGCTGTTACTTTTAACGACAGAGCTGTGTCTGACGTTTCCTTTAACGGATCAGGCATGCTTGTGGCGCGTTTGGAATACGAAAATTTAGGCCCTGAAAAAGAAAAGGTAATGGGCATTATAACCTACGGAATCAAGGAACCGGCAGTCGGAGAAAAGCCGGCGTTTACGGCAGAAAACCGCCGCTCGGACGGCATGTATTATATAGATACGGAAAATCCCGGTTCAACAAAGGACGGAATTACCTGGTATGAGGGCGAAGGCGGCTCGCGCAGGATGGATGAGAACGATACCTTTAAAGCCGGCGAGTATTACTATGTTGCAATAAACGTAAAACCGAAGGACGGCTGTCTTTTTAAAACAGATACAAAAGGCGGCTTGCTCGTAACCGGAGCGATTAACGGTTACAATGCGATAATCAGCGGAAGTGAGGAGAAGCTGTTTATAGGTTTTACCTTCGAAAAGCTTAAAGAAGCCCCGGCGGCAGAAACCGAAAAGCCTACGGAAACCGTGAAGCAATCCGAAAAACCGTCCGAAACGGAGAAGCCTACGGAAAAACCTACGGAAACCGTTAAGCAATCCGAAAAACCGTCCGAAACGGAAAAACCGGCACAGACAGAAACACAGCAGGAAGCTCCGGAAGTCGCTTTCGTTGATGTTTCAAAGGGCGAATATTTCTATGACGCGGTTCTCTGGGCGGTAAAAGGAGACATCACAAAAGGTACATCGGATACAACGTTTGGTCCGGCTGTTTCCTGCACGCGCGGACAGACAGTGACGTTCTTATGGCGCGCCGCGGGTTCGCCCGAACCGAAAATGACGGAAAATCCGTTTACTGACGTAAAAACCGATGACTATTTCCGCAAAGCGGTTTTATGGGCGTATGAAAACGGGATAACAAAGGGTACAAGCGATAATCTTTTCAGTCCGTATGATACTGTAACGCGCGGACAGACCGTTACGTTCCTTTACCGCTTAAAAGGTGAAAAAACAAACGGCAAAAATCCGTTTACCGATATTAAAAAAGGAGATTATTATTACGATTCCGTTCTCTGGGCGTACGAGAAAAAAATCACAAGCGGAACAAGCGACAGCCTTTTCAGTCCTTCCGATAACTGCCTGCGCGGTCAGATTGTGACGTTTCTTTACCGATGCAATAAGTAAGCGGGAAACAGTTTAACGGGACATTTTTTTTGGGGGCAGAAACATGACAAGGGGGGACGTGACACTGTCCCCCTAAGTTTATCAATATCCATCAGAGAACTAAAACATCCGCTCGCTCTCTTGTTCCTCCTCTCCTCGTCAAAACAAGTTACGCTTGTTCCGATTTTTACTTCATAAAAAATCAGTCACTTGCTCCACTGTTTTTCCTCTCCAAAAAAAACACGTTTACTTCGGCTATGCCCTTGTAAACGCGGGCATTACGCCTCTCACTGCACTACCACCTTTTTATGGTTTGCGCCCTCTCAGTCAGCTTTGCTGACAGCTCTCCCGAAGGGAGAGCCTACGGGAGCCTCTCACTCCCTGAGAGGTGGCACGGCATAAGCCGTGACGGAGAGCGTCAACACGCTTTCAATTTACATGAAAAATGTGACAAAACCGGCACGTCCCCATGACACGCGTCCCCATGACACGTTAACCACCTAAAGCGTCCCCCATGATACTCTTATTCATCTTCTTCCTCTTCATAGTCATCTTCTTCAACTTCAATCTCATCTTGGTTAACGCTTCTAAAAACAACCCCTATGTTATCAAATAACTTCTTTATTTCTTCAGCACGTTCGAAAATAAATTTATTATAATCCTCTGCTTTCAAACTATCGTAGATACTACCTGTGATTATGTGCTTTGACAAGACGGCTTTTAAATGATCTTCCGAAATACTTGTACTGCTTACTATCCCGTTAAGATAATCACAGGTCTTGGCATCTTTTACGTGACACGGGGACGTGCCATTTTTGTCACGTTTCCCTTCTGCGTGACACGGGGACGTGCCATTTTTGTCACGTTTCCCTTCTGCAGAACATCGCGCACCACAGACTATCTGAATTCCGCGCGTTTCCGCTGTCCCCTATTTTAAACTTAAATACTGTATTTTTATACGTTGAATCTGAAAAGAACTATATCTCCGTCTTTCATAACATATTCCTTGCCTTCGGAGCGCACAAGCCCTTTTTCCTTTGCGGCAAGCATTGTGCCGCACGCCATAAGGTCATTATATGCGACAACCTCCGCTCTGATAAAGCCGCGCTCAAAATCGCTGTGAATTTTTCCCGCCGCCTGCGGAGCCTTTGTACCGTTTTTAATAGTCCAGGCTCTGACTTCAGGCTCTCCCGCCGTAAGATAGCTTATCAGTCCGAGGAGTGCGTAGCTTGCTTTTATCAGTCTGTCAAGTCCCGATTCTTCAAGTCCGATATCTTCAAGGAAAACCTTTTTGTCCTCATCGTCAAGCTCGGAAATTTCCTCCTCTATTTTTGCCGAAATCGGAAGCACGCCCGCGTTTTCGCTTTCCGCAAGCTCTTTAACCTGCATGTAAAACGGATTGTTTTCTATACCGTCTTTAAAATCGGTTTCCGCAACGTTTGCGGCATATATTATAGGCTTGTTTGTAAGAAGTATGCAGTCCGAAAGAAGCTCCTTTTCATCATCTGTAAGCTCCGCGCTTCTTGCGGGCTTTCCGCTTTCAAGCACGGCTTTTATACGCTTTAACACATCAACCACACGCTGCTGAGCCTTATCTCCCTTTGCGGCTTTTGCCGCCTTGTCGATTCGTCTGTCAACAGTTTCAATATCCGCAAAAATAAGTTCAAAATTGATTGTTTCGATATCCCGAAGCGGATTTACGCTGCCGTCAACGTGAATAATATTCGTATCCTCAAAGCAGCGCACAACGTGAATTATGGCGTCCACCTCGCGAATATGTGAAAGAAATTTATTACCAAGTCCTTCACCCTTGCTTGCACCTTTAACAAGTCCCGCAATATCTACAAACTCAATAACCGCAGGCGTAATCTTTTGCGGATGATACATTTCGGCAAGTTTGTCAAGACGCTCATCAGGAACAGCAACAATCCCGACGTTTGGTTCAATAGTACAAAACGGATAATTTGCGGACTCCGCGCCCGCCTTTGTGATTGCGTTAAAAAGTGTGCTTTTGCCCACATTTGGCAAGCCTACAATACCAAGCTTCATATTTATAACCATGCCTTTCTCTAATTACTTTATATATTTTAGCACAAAAAAACATGTTTTGCAATACAAACGCGGAATTTTTTTAAAATTATTTCGACTAAAAATCATATATTGGCTAAACGAAAAACCGAAATATATGGTAATATTGACATTTTTCATATATTGTTTTATAATATGTATATTAAAATATATTTACGAAAGAAGTGTATTAATATAAAAAAAACGTTTAAAATAATACTTATGATTATCATAACCATAATTATCGTTTGCATATTTATAAACTTTGGAATTATTCTTAAAGAACGCAAAAAAATAATTAATTCCAAAAACGCTTTCGGCGAATGCGCTCTTATTCTCGGCTGCGGCGTGCGCCCCGACGGCACTCCATCCGATATGCTTCGTGACAGGCTGATTACAGGAATTAATCTTTATAAGGACGGAAAGATTAAAAAGCTCATTATGTCAGGCGACCACGGCAGAAAAAATTATGATGAAGTAAATGTTATGAAGCAATTTGCCGTTTCGCTCGGTGTGCCTTCGGAGGACATTTTTATGGATCATGCGGGCTTTTGTACCTATGACAGTGTCTGCCGCGCAAAAGAAATATTTATGGCAGACAGTATAATAATAGTTTCACAGAAATATCACCTTTACCGCGCTCTTTATATTGCGGATATGCTTGGCATTTCCGCCAAAGGAGTACCGGCGGATTTGCACAGTTATCCCGGGCAAGAGGTTCGCAGCACAAGAGAAATCCTTGCACGCGTCAAAGATTTCTTTACAAGTATATTTAAACCAGATCCCAAATATCTCGGCGAAGCTATACCTGTAAGCGGTAATGGAGATATTACAAATGATAAATAGCAAAACCCCGTGAAGAGAAAAACAAATCTCATCACGGGGTTTTTAGTTTAATATTTCTCAAACATTTTTTTCACATATTGTCTCGGCGTCATATTCATCGCCTTTTTAAAAGCGTAACTGAAATACGATTGGGATGAAAACCCACATTCATAAGCGATTTCTGCAAGATTCCAATCTTTTGAGAGCAGCAAATTTGCCGCTCTTTTTATCCTCTGCTCATTTAGAAACTCATGCGGAGTTTTGCCGACAGCCGTCTTAAAACAATTATGAAAATATACAGGGCTTAAAGAAACATAATCGGCTATTTCAGAAAGCGTAAGCGGTTTTTCGAGGTTGTTTTTCATATAATCCATTGATTTTTTGATAAGATTGTTGCTTCCTATGCTAAGCCCGTTTATTTCCGGCATATGCCGCGATTCGAGATACATTAAATATACAAGCTTCAAAAACAAGCTGGAAAGCATAATTCTCTCGTTACTTTCCATATTTATATAATGGTCAAGCATTTCGGAATAAAGCTTTTTATATTTGGAATATTTTTCGATTTTTATAAAATTCGGGGCGGAAATAAGCATATCATAAATTGCGCCGTGAGTTACAATCATATGAATAAAATAGCACTTGAACGGCATCCTTGTTCTCCTTATCTGTCCCGGCTTTGCGCAAATAAGCGTTGTCGTTTCTATAGGGCATTCATCGTCATCAATATATGATATACCGCCGTCTTCCATAGGAAGCTCTATTTCAAACACTTTTACCAATCTGTTTTTTGTGACATCAATATTTATATATTTTTGTTTAGCATCAAAAATTCCCACACTGATATTTTCGGGCAAAATCAAATTATTCAAAAAAATCACTCCTTTGAGTAATATTTCTAACAAATTGAGTAAAAATTATATATATTTCACATAATATATATAATATAATAATATTACAACAAAAAATAAAATTTGTCAATAGTTATTTTTCAAAATGGAAATCGAACAAATGTTTTTTGCTGCAAATATTATACATCAAAGGGGTAAAAAGATGATTACTGAGGAAAGAGCAAAAATTGCATGGAAAAATTCAAAATTTATTTTGGAGAAAATCGCTAAAGCAAAAAAAGGTGACAACATAATTATGCTTGCAGATTCCGAGTCGTATTCAAACGCGAGGCTTTTTTGTGAATGCGCAAAGGATTTGGGTATAAATTCATTTATTGCTGATGTAGATATTTATGGCGGAGAGGAAGGCTACGATAATATTCCCATCATGGAGCCTTTGAGGCAAGCTGTTTTGCACGCGGATATCGCTTTTATGGTAACTCCTCAGATTAAAACCAACTTCGCGAAATATTTAGGTTCGGATAAAGACAGTGACGCGTATCTTACCGGAGTCGGCAAAAGATATATTTTTGAAATCGCGGGTCTTGATAAATGGAATATTGATGAAGAAGAAGTTCTTAAAAACCGTACACGCGCGGAAAAATTGTTTACATGGCTTAAAAAAGCCGATGAAGTGCATGTTACAACCGAGGCGGGAACGGATTTTTACTGTAAAGTTGGAAATTCTCCCGACGGAATGTATCCCGTAGAGGGTATTATACCGTTTTATTCTGAGGTTGCCGTAATACCGTCAATAGGAAGCGCAAACGGTGTTGTCGTTGCGGACGGCGCGTCGGAAAGAGCTTACAATCAACGTA
This sequence comes from uncultured Ruminococcus sp., assembly GCA_902784685.1. Lineage (GTDB taxonomy): Bacteria > Bacillota > Clostridia > RUG12999 > RUG12999 > RUG12999. Next base: position 2,800 of record CACZWA010000001.1, on the reverse strand, counting down.
AATTCCCAATCAGAGCAAATCTTCCGGGATATAGAGAAATATACAAAAAACCTTTGAGAATGGTTTATAAGGACAGCGTTCTGGTGGAATACAGCGGTGATGCCGAACAGGTTAAAAGGCTTGATAAGTTGATGGAAGCGGTTTCACCGAAGCCTAATTTGTGTGATGAGCTTGGAATAGTTGCCACAACCTCAATAGAAAACAATATTTATGGTTGGCAGGTAGATGGAAGCCACCAGATACACTGTGTACATGTTGCGATAGGAAATAATAGCCAGCGGGGAGAAATTATTCATTCGACCGAACATATAGATTTTGATATTCACGACCCTGTAATTTATGTTGACGGAAATTGCATATATAAAGACGGAAAATTCAACGATGAGCTCATTGATAAAATGGGCATAGAGTAATTACATAATTATTAAATTATAAAAAATTTTACGCCGAAAAACGGCAGAATGGAGATTTTTCTTATGAGTAAATTTGCATTTATTGGTGCAGGAAGTCTGCAATTTACAACAAAGACATTGATAGATCTTTTGAATTTTCCCGCTTTTGAAGACAGCGAGATATATCTTATGGATATTAATGCCACAAATCTTGATTGGATATCAAAAATCTGTAATCGTATTGTACATGATATGAACAAGCCAAAATGTAAAATAGTTCCCACAATGAGTCGCAAGGATGCGCTTATGGGTGCTGACGGCGTTTTATGTACCGTATTCAATGGTGATGTAGATATTTGGAGATATGAAATTGAGATACCCAAAAAATACGGTGTTAATATTAATATAGGTGATACAAGAAGCATTTCAGGTATTTTCAGGGCACTTAGAAACATCCCTCTTATGCTTGATATATGTAATGATATCGAAAAATATTGTCCCAATGCAGTATTTTTAAATTATACAAATCCAATGTCGATGCTTTGCGGAGCTATGCAAAAACATAGCAATGTGCAAGTAACAGGATTATGTCACAGTGTTCAGCACACGGTTCAGATGCTTGCGGAATGGCTGAATGTTCCGTTAAATGAAGTGAATTATAAATGTATGGGAGTAAATCATCAGGCATTTTATACCGAATTATCATACAAGGGTGAGAATTTATATCCGAGACTGCGCAAGCTGCTTGAAAATGAGGAATATTACAATAAAGAAATTGTCAGAAACGAAATGTTTTTGAAGCTTGGATATTATGTAACCGAGTCAAGTGGACATAACTCAGAATATAATCAGTGGTTCAGAAAAAGACCCGATTTAATTGAAAAGTATTGTACTCACGGCACGAATTGGAATCCGGGAGAATATGCATACTCGTTAAATAAAAGAATGACAAGAAAACAGAATGTAGAGCAACAATATAAAGAATGGCTTGATAAAGAGTTTGATTTTAATAAAAGTGAAGAATATGCTGCAAATATCTTCAATTCACGTTTTGGCGACGGTCTTCCAATGATATTTAACGGTAATGTCCAAAATTGCGGTTCTATTCCCAATTTGCCGTATGATGCCTGTGTTGAGGTTCCGGTTGTGTCTGACAGAATGGGATTTAAAACCACAATAGCAGGCAACCTTCCCGACCACCTTGCAATTTTGGTTAATACAACCGCAAGGCTTGAAAATCTTGTTATAGAAGCAAGCAGGAAGAAGAGCAAGGAGCTTGTGTATTACGCTTGTTATATGGATCCGCTTACATCGGCGGTATGCTCTATGGAAGAAATCCGCAATATGTGTGATGAAATTTTTGAAAAGAATGTAGACTATTTAGGCGATTACAAATAAAAAATAATACAGAAACCGTACAAACTGGGTATTTGTAAAGGTTTATACGGACGAAGGCATTGACGGTGTGGGCGAAGCAACGCTTGAATATAAGGAAAAAGCGCTGCTCGGCGCGCTTGAACATATCAAAGAATATCTTGTCGGGCAAAATCCGCTTGATATCGAAAAGCATTGGCACAGTATTTACCGTGACGCGTATTGGCGTGGCGGAGCTGTGCTTATGTCGGCGCTTTCTGCAGTGGAGATGGCTTTATGGGATATTCTGGGCAAAAAATTAAATGTACCTGTTTATCAGCTTCTCGTATATATGTAAACGGCTGGTTTGCGGGAGCTAAGGAGCCGGAGGAATTTGGCGAGAAAGCGAAAATTGCGGTTCAAAGAGGCGTAACGGCTATGAAATGGGACCCTTTCGGAAAAAGCTATCTCAATATTTCAAATGCCGATCTCACTAAAGCGCTTAAATGTGTTGCCGCTGTAAGAGAAGCGGTTGGGGAAAAGGTTGATTTACTTATAGAAGGACATGGAAGATTCAACATTCCGACAGGCATAAAAATCGCGAAAGAGCTTGAATGTTTTAAGCCTATGTTTTTTGAAGAGCCTGTACCGCCCGATAACATTGACGCTTTAAAAGCGGTAAGGGATAAATCGCCTGTTGCGATTTCTGCGGGAGAGCGGCTTTATACCCGCTGGGATTACAGAAGGATATTTGATAAAATGGCGGCGGATTATATTCAGCCCGATATTTCTCACGCGGGAGGCATTATGGAGCTTAAAAAAATCGCCGCGGAGGCCGAAAGCAGATATATTCCTTTTGCGCCGCACAATCCTTCGGGACCTGTCGCGAATGCGGCGACATTACAGCTTGCGGCAACCTGCCCGAATTTTGAGATACTTGAAATTATGTATTCCGATGTTGAATGGCGAAAATACGTCACAAACGAAAGCCTTGAATATAAGGACGGATATATTTCAATTCCCGATAAACCGGGACTCGGAATTGAAATAAACGA